>CALBXO010000686.1 GCA_937890335.1 uncultured Pseudomonadota bacterium
GTCTCGATGACGGGGCCGGGTGCAAAATCGATCTCGACGCCCATGCTGCTCAGCGGCGTCATGATGTCGCTGAACAGGATCGCCGCATCCAGCGGGAACCGCTTCAGCGGCTGCATCGTGACCTCGACGCCCAGCTCCGGCGTCCGGCACAGGTCCCAGAAGGTGTAGCGCTCCTTGAGGGCGCGGTACTCGGGCAGGTACCGGCCGGCCTGGCGCATCAGCCAGATGGGAGCTCGCGATGTGTCTTCGCCGTTCGCGGCGCGCAGGAAGAGGCTCATGGCGCGCAGCATACTTGGCACAACGGGTGCAGTCACGTGGAGATGTCAGGGTCGGGCCACGGTTTGAATGTTGATTGGATGGAACCTTGACCACAATGAGGATGAAACGATGACCAGATGGATGAAGTTGGCGCCTTTGGCGCTCCTGATGATGGCGAGCGCTTGCACGGTCTACGAAGGAAACGGAAACATTGTGGAGGAGAAGCGCGAGCTCTCGCGCGATGTGAGCGACCTCCGTGTGGACGGGGTCCGGGTCGAGATTGAGGTGGACCCACACCACACGGGGCGGCCCGAGGTTACGGTTCGGGCCGACGAGAATCTCCTGTCACGCGTGCGCACGGATGTCACCGGGCGCGCGCTCACGATTTCTGAAGACGGCTGGTTGGAACCCACCGCGCCCATCCGCGCGCGCGTCCGGGTGCGCTCACTCGATGAGGTGCGTGCGGACGGTGGCGAAGTGTACACGGAGGTATCCGGACTGCGCCGCCTGACGGTCGAGGCTTCCGGCAACGCCAACATCTACCTGGCGGGGGATGTGAAGACGCTGGAGCTGCGCGGATCGGGGAGTGGGCGGGTCGACGCCAAGGACCTGAGCGCCTGGGTCGCCCGCATCGATCTTCGTGACGGATCGAGCGCCGAAGTCTGCGTCGAGGACACGCTCGACACCGCGCAGCGAGACAACTCCGAACTGCATACCTGGTGCACGCCGTTCTCCATCACGGAGGACCTCAGCGACTCCGCCGCCGTCTACCACCACCGCTAGCACTCTGCGTCGCGTACGCGCCCGCGACGGGACCCGCCTACGCGCCCCCGCCCGGCAAGAAGTCAGCCCTGGATCTAGTGTGTTTCTGGGGGACGCCAGTCCTCGTTGCGCACCCAGGTGCCGTCAGCGAGGACGCGCCAGGGGCGCGGGCGCGTGTCGGCGTGCGTCAGTCCCAATCCGGGCAGGTGCACCGGAGGGCCCGCATGGGCAGCCTCGTACTGTTCCTCCAACGCGAGCTGCGCCATGCGCTCGGCGGCCTGCTTTCGCTTGCGCCACCACGCGAAAAGGAAGGTGATACCGGCCGCGAACCAGACGGTGGAGGACCCCGTGATGACGGGAATCCACGTGTACGCGACGTTGAGCTCCTTTCTCCACGTTGCCTCCACGGGTCCAAAACGTCGCCCGTAGGCGTGGAAGAACGCGGTCTCGAACTCTTCCCCGGTGCGGATGAATCCCAGCATGTTCGCGAACGCGCGGTGGCCGTACTCATCCTGCAGGAACCGGACAAAGTGGAAGCTCTGGGCGTAGGCGAGCTCCACCTGGAAGCCCTCCGCCGGGAAGCGGTTGCGCAGCTGCGCCAGCGGGATGATTCGGCCGCGCAGTCCGGCCTGCATCAAGACGGCGCCCCTCTCCAGCGTCCATTCGCCGGCAGTGCGGACGGCGTATCCCTCGTGGAGCCAACGCGGAACCCGTCGGTGACCCTGCGCCCTGGACTCGTTGCGCAGCTCGCCGTCAGCGTGGAATGCGCTGTCGTCGGTCGCGCGGTCCAGAGCCAGGTGAGCGAGCTCATGCACAAAGGTGGGCTCGAGGGCGACCCAGCGGCCATCGGCCTGCCGGCCCCATTTCACGAGGACCGTGTCCTCGCTGGAGATGCACAGTCCCACGGCCCAGTCCGGGGCGCGGTTCGGTTGGCCGCGTCGCTTGAAGTACTCGGAGAATGCGGGGACGAGGACGACGCGGATCGCGCCGGTCTCCTTGAGGTCCAGCTGTTTCCACAGACGCGCGCGGACGGCCTCGGCCTGGGCCAGCATCGCCTGGGCACCCTTGTCCGCCTCGGGGGTGTACCAGACCCGAAAGTGTTCCGACTCGGCGTAGGAGAGTCCTGCGGTGTCCATCGGCGCAAAACCCCAGGCGTCCACAGGCCCCTGGGCCGACGGCTCGCCCGCGTCAGAGCTCCATGCCGGGATGGTCAGGAGCAGCGCGAGGGTCATGGTGACGATGGCGGTGAGTTGTTTCACCTGCCGAAGGTGGGCGCGGTCGCTGGGGAGTCAAGCGCTGGGGAGGCGCCGGGTCTGGCGTGGCTGCGCCCGCGGACGCGGAAGCGAGCTCACTCGACGTGTTGGACCCGCTTGATGGCCTTGACCTCGTTGCGCAAGGCTTCCAATTCGGCCTCCAGGATCTCAATCTTGCGCGCCTGCACCTGGAGCGTTGCGACGGTCAGACTCGTGTAGCCGTAGAGGTCCACATGGCTGCCGTCCGCGGCCACGGTGTGGGGGCCCGGCTCGTCGTCGATGATAAAACCAAGGCGCCGCGGGTTGTCCTGGGGCTCACCCTTGTAGAAATAGGTTGCCAGGCGGATGTCGCGAATCTGGTGAGCGAGGCGCTCAGTGTCGGTGGCGCTGAGGTAGCGGATGTCGGTCTTGGCATCTCGGCGAGAGATGGGGCACGCGGACTCGGCCGGCATGCACAGCCCCTCGCCGGGCGGGATCGGGATTCCCGCGCAGCACTGCTCGCTGCCCCCACAGCAACGGTCCACGCAGCACAATTCGCCCTCCACGCAGGTCAGTGGCTCGTCTCCGTCTCCCTCGCAGACCATCTCGCTGCACAGCACGTCACCTTCGACGCACTCGCCACGATCGGTGCACAGGGTCTCTACGTCGGCCATCGGGCACTCGGGGTCCTCCGGGTCACAGGGGCTGCACACGTCGCCGCAGACCTTGTCCGCACAAGGCTCCCAGGCGGGCGCGCACGCGATGTCACCCTCCACGCACGCGCCGTCGGCGTTGCAGCGCGTCTCCTGATCCGGAACCGCGCACTCGGGGTCCGCGGGGTCGCAGGGGGCGCAAGCCTCGCCACACTCACTGTCGGCGCAGGCGTCGTAGTCGCCCTCGCAGACGACACTGCCGGTTACGCACTCGCCGTCGGCATCGCAGGAGGTGGGCGTTCCGGGCTGGTTGCACCCGTCGTCGTCCGGGTCGCAGACGTTGCAGCTGGACCCGCACTCGAGGCCGCGACAGCCGTCCCACTCCTCCTGGCCACAGTAGACAAAGCCCTCCGCGTGATAGCAACCGCGGTCGCCGCAGATGAAGTCGCCGAGGCACGCGCAGCTCAGCTCCATGCAGTCGTTGTCCGCATCCTCCGGGCCGACGCACTCACTGCGCCCGCGGTCGTCCTCGCAGCGAAGTGCGCCGGGGCAGGCGTCCTCGTCGGGCGCGCAGCTGAGGTAGCCGGTCTCGCGGATGGTCTGTGGATCGTTGCCGTCGTCCTTGCAGCCGCCGAGTGCCACGAGCCCGGTCAGGGCGATGATCAATGTGTACGTCTTCATGGTCCGTCCTCTGTCGATTTGTTCTGGCGCCAGCCCGCACGGGCGCGCGATTCCGGTGTCAGTGGTTCGAGTCGTTCATTGGGGTCAGTACGAAGGTCACGGCGTAGCGACCGTGGCCTTTGCGTTTGAGCGCGGCCTCTTCGGCCTCGATGCATCTCCGCCGCAGATCGAGGACGAACGCGTCGCCGAGCGCCTCCATCTCCTCGGGATCCGCCACAAATGTGAGCGTGCGCGCCAGGGCAGGGCGCTGGCGATCAAAGAAGCGGGCGCGCACGGCGGCGACGATGACGTCGAGTTGATGGCGCAGTCCGTCAATCTGGGTGTCCACATCGTCGCGGACCAGCGAAACAAAGCTCGGATCCAGCACGTATTGTCGGCCTCCGTTGGCGCCATGCAGGTGGACGCGCCCCACATTGACCAGGCCATCGAGAATCCGCTCAACCTCGTCGGGGTCGATGTGCGGGACAGCGTCACAGACGGTCTCCAGGGGCAGTGGTTCGTCGTCGAACGCACCCTCGACCTGGCGGGCGTGCTCGAGCTCCGTCTCCGGCGCCAGGAAGTCTGTGCGGTACTGCTTCTCCAGGTTGCCGACGGTACGCAGCGACTTGCCCATCAACAGGGCGGTCTGCGCCTGCGAGGCGTTGCCCTGGAGGCGGATCTCCTCGAAGTAGGCCATCCGGCACAGCTCCTCGACGGAACCCAGCGGCAAGCGGAAGGCGCGGCACAGGCGCATGGCTGGTTTGAGCAGCGCGTAGACAAGGCGCCGCTGCAGCTCGGTCCAGGGCGTGGGGAGGTGAGGTTCAGTGCTCATGCAAGAAGATGTAGCGCACAATGCCGCACGTCGCAAGCAGAATTTTGCATGTGATGGGCATATCGTAGCAGGTCGGGGGCCGCAGGGGCAGTGGCGGGCCGGCCGTACTGCCCCCACGCAGCCCCGTTGACACGACCCGGACGATGCACGACATTGGACGTGGAACGTTCCAGATC
Source organism: uncultured Pseudomonadota bacterium (assembly GCA_937890335.1). Classification (GTDB taxonomy): domain Bacteria; phylum Myxococcota_A; class Bradymonadia; order Bradymonadales; genus CALBXO01. The sequence continues at coordinate 4,574 of CALBXO010000686.1, forward strand.
AGTGTGTGCGTGCACCGCCAAACGGCCAAGGATGGGTCCGGGGTGACAGGCACATAGAACCGATTCACGGCGACAGGGAGGTCATCGTGGAAGAGTCCATTAATCCTGAAATCATCGTCGACGCCGATCCGGCCCCCGTGGCTGCGTCGCGTCTTCCTGTCGTCGAGCGTAACGGCAAAGTCACTGGAATCGCGGGCTTGGTGGCCGACGACGGGGAATCCGTCGCCGATCATTACGTGCGGGAGATGCTGGAGGACGCCACGGTGGCGCCCAAAGGCATCGACACGCCAGCGCGGCTGACTGCAGCGGCGGAGGCGCTCGAGCTGGTCCTTGGCGACCGCGAGGAATCTGAACAGCTGCTCCGACGCGCGATCCGGATGGACGGGGGGTGCGCGCACGCGCACGAGTCGCTCCGACGGCTGCACCGCACCTCGGGCAATTGGCGTACCGTGGGGCAGCTGCTCGAACAGGAGATTGCCCAGACCAAGACGGACGCGCGTCGCGCTCAGTTGACGCTCGCGTTGGAACTTCTGGCCCGCACGCGGCCGGAGGCAGCCACCGGGCCGAGGATCGTGGACCGGGCCGGCGAGGGGAAGCTGCCGCGCGTCTACACCATCGCGCAGACGATGCTGGACGCGACGCGGGCGTTGTCGGACAGGGACGTGGAGAAGGCGCTGACCTTGCGCGCCGCCCTGCGCGAGGCGCCCGAGGGCCAGGAGCCCGGCGCGGCGCAGCAGGAGTGGGCGTGGTCGGAGGCAAACCTCCGGCGCTTCCTGCTCGACGACTCCGGCGCCGCCCTGGAGCTGATGAACGGGCTGTTCGACAGCGGTCGGCGCGAGCCAGAGCTGCTCGAAGGCTTGTCCGAACTGCTCACCGACCACCGTGACTGGGACCGGCTTCGGCGCGTACTGGAGACCGTCGTGGACTCGGGCGAGGCGCTCAACGTCCACTACGAGATGCTGGCAGCGCTGCTCGAGGTTCGCTACCGCGACCTGCCGACCGCGGCCACCGTGCTCGCCCAGGGTGCCTCGCGCCACCCGGAGGACGTGACGCTGGCTCGCCGTCTGGTCGAGGTGCTGCGGGTCATCGATGGCGGCGACGAGGGGCAGGGCCTGATCGACGCCCTCGGAAACCTCGTGGAGGTCACCGGCGCGGCAGATCTGAAGGCCGACCTCCTGTGTGAGTTGGGCTGCCTGTTTGAGGAGGGGGCCGGTCGCACCAGCGCGGCCATCGAAATCTTCCACCAGGCCCTGGCCGCCGACCCTCACCATGGTCCCACGCTGCGCGCGCTGGGGCGCATCTACACGCGCCAGAACAATTGGTATGGGCTCGGCGATCTCTTTGAGAAGGAGCTCGCAGCGCCGGACCCGTTGCCGGACGCCTGGCGCCGCCATTTTCAGCTCGCGGAGATCTACGAGCAGCACCTCCAGAACCGCAGCGCCGCGCTGCGCCACTACCGCGCCGTGCTCGAAGCACAGCCGGCGTTTCTCCCCGCGCTGCACGCCGTCGTGCGCCTCTTCAGCGAGGAGGGCGATTGGGAGGATCTGGTGCGGTTGCTGCAGAACGTTGCAGGGAAGGCGAAGGGACGCCGCCGGCAGATTCACCTCCTGGAGGAGGGGGCCCGCCTGTGTGAGGAGCGTCTCGATAACGACCATCTGCTGCGCGAGATCCTGGAAAAACTCATCGAGATCGATCCGGAGTCGCCGCGCGCCACGACCGCGCTCGGTCGCGTCTACCGGCGCACGCGTGCCTGGGAGAAGTTGATCGCGCTGTGCCTGCGCGAGGCCGGTTGGGCCGAAGACGCAGAGGAGACCGCTACGCTGTTCTGGCAGTGTGGAACGGTGACCGAAGAGGAGCTCGCCGACTCGCGCCGTGCGGAGGAATTCTACCGCCAGTCCTTGTCGACGGTGCCCGACTTTCTGCCGTCGCTCGAGAGTCTGTGTCGGCTGTTGGTACAGGAGAAACGGTTCGAGGACATCCTGGAGCTCAGCGAGGCCGAGCTCGGGGCCTTGGAGGACAACCGGGTCAAGATGCGTCGGATGGACGCCATGGCCGACATTCTCCAGCACAAGCTGGGTCGGCGCCCCGCGGCCGTGGAGCTTGTCGAGCGCATGTGCGAAGTCTGTCCGGACGACGTGTACCCGCTGCGGCGGCTGGCGGCGTTGTACGGCGCGCAGGCAAAATGGGATCTCGTCGCCGAGCTTCGCGAGCGCGAAGCGACGTTGCTGCGCGACAGCGACGGTGCCGCAGAAGCCTGGTGCTCTCTTGGTGAGCTGCGGGAGCGAAAGCTCGCGGACGACGTGGGCGCCCTGGAGGCCTACTCGGAGGCGCTGGCCTCCAACCCGGACCACCCGCACGCCCTGCGCGGTGCCCTGCGGGCCGGCAGCGGCCGGGACGGAGACCTTGATCCCGTGATGGCGCGGGTCAACGAGTCTGCCACCCAGTCGGAGTCGCAGCGCCTCGCGCGCAGAACCCTGGCGCGGTACGCGGAGCAGCAGAGCCGCAACCCGGCGGCGGCGTGGGAGCTGCGGCAACAGGCTGTGGCCGAGAACACGCGCGACCGCGAGGCGCGCGACATGCTCGAGGCGGCGTGGTCGTGGAAACGCAACATGCCCGGACTGGCGGGTCTCTGGGCGGCCGCGGGCCGGAGCCTGGAGGAGGGCCTGCTCGGACTGCTGGGCGCCAGCGCTGGAATTCACAGCGCCAGCCTCTTGTCCGCGTTCCTGGATCGTTGGGCCGATGACCTGGAGACCGAGCTGCACGAGGGCGGACGGTCCGATGTGTGGCACGCCGCGCTTCAGGAACTCAGCCGGGCGGGCATCGATGCCCTCGCCGCCGAGGAGCGCATCCGCGGAGGTGTCTGGGCTGGGCTCCCCGACGGTGTGCAGCGACGCATCGCACTTGCAGGTCTGGCCGGACCCGACGGTCCGTCCAAGGCGCGCGGCATTCTGGACAGGTCGCCGATCACGGACGCAGCGTCGTCGCGGCTTCGCGCGCTCCTGGCGGCGCAGGACCAGCGGTCCTTTGTCACGGCAACCAAAGCCGAGATTCGTCATCTGCGCGGCCGCGACCTCAAGGTACGCCGGTTGCTGGAGTTGGCCGCGCTCGACACTGAAAACGAGCGCGAGCATCTCGAGCGGGCGGTGAGCCTGGAGACGTTCGACTCCCCGATTCAGGAAGAGCTCTACGACCGGCTGGAAGAGCGCAAAGAGCACGCGCTGTTGCGCAAGGCGCTGGAGGCCCACCTCTGCGAAGAGGAGCTGAGCCCCCGTCGCCGC
>CALBXO010000687.1 GCA_937890335.1 uncultured Pseudomonadota bacterium
GATCCTCCGCACATTGTCCAGGTCCACCCGCGCACCGAGCCGCCACTTGGGCGCGCCGAGGTCGGCGTGACCAATCCTGCTGTATTCAAGCGAGGCCAAGCCGCGCTGCACATCGTCGTCGTGGACGGCGGCGTACTCCACTTCCGAGGCGCCACCTCCCCCGACAAACAGCAGGCATGTGTACGCGCTGGCGCCAGCAAAGACCCGGCGATGGTTGAAGTCCACAATGCGCAAAAGCGCGCCCGACTGGGCCAGCTCCTCGCGGATGGGACGAGCCGCCAGAGACGTGAACAGATTATTCTGCGTAATGAACCCACACACGCCGGCCCCCGCGAGCTCCAGGCCACGCACCACAAAGAGCATCGACAGGCTGAAGCTGCCGCTGGCGTACACAGGAAAACGCTCGATCAGCGCGGAACGCGAGGCGGCGGGGACATTCTGCAGCTTGATGTAGGGTGGGTTCCCGACCAGTAGATCCGGCCCTCCTTCTCCAAAGAGTTTGGACTGCAACTCCACGAGTGGTTCGAGCAGCGCGTCGGCCTCAAGGACCACCTCCGAGGCCAACGCCGTGGCCAACGGCGCATCGACCCCGGACCACAGGAGGAGCGCGGCAAGCGTCTGCCTGCTGAAGGCAACCGCCTCCGGCGAGACATCAAGCCCTCGTAGCGCACCAGATACGGCGTTTACTACAGATACACGGAATTCAACAGCCAGGAACTCCACGGCTGCAACCAGGAACACGCCGCTGCCGCATGCGGGGTCACACACTTTGGGGACACCGCCCAAAACGGGCGCCTCCCGCTGGCCAGACTTCTCCTCGCCGCTGTCGGCGCGCCACAACTCGTAGGCATCTCGCATGACGCGATCCGCAATGTAACGTGGCGAATAAACGGCCCCATTGCGCTGCACAGACCCAGCGGTCAAAAGCGTCTCAAAATGGGCCGCGAGCCGGTGGGCCCGATCGAACGCGCTGGCCGTATCGGGCAGCACGTCCTCCACCTCCGCCATCCGCGCCGCGAGTGTGCCGCTGGCCGGTGCGGTCCGGACTGCAGCGCCCGCGCGACCCGGCGCCGCCGCGGTCTCCCCGACGGGCGAGTGTGGCGTCGCGCCGGTGGTCAGGCTGTCGGGCGTCGGGCTCACGCCGGGACTGTGCCACGGGCCACAGCCCATCGCAAAGTGCCTTGCCGCAGGCTATCATCGCCGCGTGATGGACCCCGCCCAGCTCTTCAATCGCCACCTGGACCGGCTCGAGCGCGCTGTCGAAGCCCTGCACAGCCGGTCCGCGTACACGCCCTTCGTCGAGTCGCCCAGTCGCAAGCTCCACCCAGAGGGGGCACACGCGGCAGGGCGGGCGGCCTTCGAGGCGCGGCTGAACCGACCGTTCGAGTCTCTCCGGCTTTGCGACACCCGCGCGACAGCCGGCGCGGAGGTCTCCCCCTATACGGGCCTGCCCCTGGGCATCTCCTATCCACGCCACGAGCCAGAGGAGCTCTACGCGGCGGTGAAGCGCGCCTGGGACCCCTGGCGCCGCGCCGCGCCCCGCCAGCGCGTCGGCGTCTGCCTTGAGATTCTCGCGCGCTGGGAGTCGCAGGTGTTCGAGAACGCCTATGCGACAATGCACACCGCCGGGCAGGCGTTCATGCTCGCGTTCGCCGGGTCCGGGGCGAGCTCCCTGGACCGGGGACTCGAGGCGCTCGCCGCCGCCTGGCACGCGATGGACTCGGTCACCACCTCCGCCAGCTACGAGCGCCATTTTGGCCCTGGGCCGCCGGTCCGGCTGGAGAAGCGGTACCGGTTGATGCCCGTGGGCGTGGCGGTCGTCCTGTCCTGCGGCAGCTACCCCGCGTGGAACGCCTATCCGGCCATCATGGCCAACCTCGCCACCGGCAACCCCGTTGTCCTCAAGCCACACCCCGACACCATCCTCCCCATGGCCATCGCCGTGGAGACGGCCCGCGCCGCCCTGTCCGACGCCGGCTTTGACCCCAACCTGCTCACCCTCGCGGTGGACACGTGGGAGGAGCCCATCGCCAAGGTGCTCTTTGCGCGGCCGGAGACGGCGATTGTGGACTTCACGGGGGGACAGGCGTTTGGCGCCTGGATTGAGAACCACTGCCCCCGCCTGCAGGTCTACACCGAGACGGCGGGCTGCAACGCCGTCGTGTTGGAGTCGGCGGACGTGCTCGACGACGTGCTCGACGCAATCGCCTTCGGCCTTGTCCTTTTCAGTGCGCAGATGTGTACCGCTCCGCAGAACATCTGGATTCCGGGTGATGGCGTGCGCGATGGCAGTGTGGGCGTGTCCGCGGCCGAGGTCCGGACACGGCTCGCGCGTGCCGTGGACCGCCTCGTGGAGGCGCCGGCCTCCGCCGCTGGGCTGTGTGGGGCGCTCCACAGCGAGAAGACCCAGGCCGAGCTGGCGCAGCTCTCAGCCCAGTTTGCCGGGCGCATCGTGCGCCCCTCGACTCCCTACGCGCACCCGGAGTTTCCGGCGGCGCGCGTCGCCACGCCGCTGGTCATCGAGCTCGACCCCCGCGACCGCGCCGCGGCCCAACGAGAGTGCTTTGGGCCCGTCGCCTTTGTGCTCACCGCACCGACCCGCGACGCCGCGCTCGCGCTGGCCACCGACGACGCCGCGCGCTTTGGCGCGATCGCCAGCTACGCGTACACCGTGGACGCAGACTGGCTGCCGGCCGTGGAGGATGCCTTTGCCATGGCCGGCGCGTCGGTGGGGATCAATCTCATCCGCCAGCGGCCCATGAACTTCACGGCGGCGTTCAGCGACTACCACGTCACCGGGCTCAACCCGGCGGGCAACGCGTGCCTGACCGACGCGGCGTTCGTGAGCCGTCGGTTCCGCATCGTGCAATCCAAGCGTGAGTTGGCGGGTCAGTAGCCCAGGGCGAAGAGGTCCTTCTTGAGCTCGACGGCGCCGTCCACGGCGCGCAGCAGGATCAGGGCCCGGCGCGTGCGCCAGCGCCACACGTCCTCGTTGCCGCCAAATCCAAACAGGTCCACAAACTGTCCCTGGCTCAGGGAGCGCGGGTCCACCAGGAGCGTCGCGATCTCTTCGGGCCCCAGCGGCGGCGCCTCCTCCTCTTCCATCATCCTGGCCACGCCGCGCTCTACCAGCTCCCCCAACGGGGCGCGGAAGCGGCGCATCTCGTCCAGTGTCAGGTAGCCGTGAGGCCAGCTGGAGGCGTAGGGAAGCGCGTCCTCGGGCGGCAGCTCGGAGGGCGAGTCCTGAAACTCAACGCCGGCAAACGGTCTGCAGGTCAGTCTCCAGCCAAAATCGTAGGGCAGGCCATCCCACGGCAGAGTCGCCAGACTGAGCCGGCGCTCGTCCTCCCACCGGTCAAACTCCATCTGCCGGCCAAAGAGCCGGACCACCTGCGCAACACCCGACGAGATTCCCGAGTAGACCGCCCAGGTCTCCGTGCGCAGCGGCGGCGCGTCCCAGACCAGCGGCTGGCCGGTGATGAGCGCATGCATGTATTTTCGGCTCGGCTCCGGGACGCGGTCCTGGATGAGGACGTGCATCGCCGGGGCGTAGGCCATGTCCTGTCCGCGCAGGGCGCGCTCGATGTCGGGCAGCCGCCCGGCGAAGTATGTGACGCCTTCTGCGATGGTCTCTTACCGGAATGGCCCAGCGGTCTGCGCCGGCGACAGGTATTGTTGGTAGGCGACGCTGGATGTGTCCACGTCGTTCGGCGGGATCGTGTAGACCTCGTCGTCAACGATGAGCAGGAGACCCTCCGTCTCGATCGCCACGACGCAGCGCTTGAGAAACCACGCGGTCTCCCGCTCCGCTTTGAGCCCTACGGTTCCAATGTCGTGGACCTCCAGGAGGCGGACACCTTCCACGGTGACATTGTCCCCGTCTTCCAGGACGGTGAGCTCCACAGCGACGCCATCGCAGGCGCTGCGACACCATCCAGTGAAGACGTGTCCGGGGCCGAGTCGTAGGGTTCGGGTTTCTTTGCGCACGCTCAGAGGGTCGGCGCGAACCTACCGTCAGTCAAGCGACAAAGCGTCACGCCAGCACAAGCTCGACGGGACAATGGTCACTGCCCAATACGGCTGTGTGGATGCGCGCGTCGTGAACACGGGGGTAGAGCGCCTCGTCCACCACATGGTAGTCGAGCCGCCAGCCGATGTTCTTCTCGCGCACGCCAAAGCGGCTGGACCACCAACTGTACACCTCCGCGTCGGGGTTCAGGCGGCGCCATACGTCAACGTAGCCCGCCGCGAGGAAGCGGTCTATCCACGCGCGTTCGGGCTCGAGGAACCCGGTGGTGTTCTTGTTGGCCTTGTCGTTCCGGATGTCGAGCGGCGTGTGGGAGGTGTTCCAATCCCCGCAGACCACCACGTGGAGGCCCTGCGCGCGGTACGCCTCGCAGGTCTCGAGCAGGAGAGCGTAGTAGTCGAGCTTGAAGGGCACTCTGGCGTGATCGCGCTGGCCGTTGGGGAAGTACCCGTTGATCAACACAAAGTCGCCGTGGCGCGTGATGATTGTGCGGCCCTCGGAGTCGAATTGGGGGTCGCCCAGGCCAATCCGCACCTCATCCGGCGCGGTGCGGGACCAGGTGGTGACACCGCTGTAGCCCTTCTTGTCGGCGGGCGCCCAGGCGGTGTGGTAGCCGACCGGATCGCGGAGCTCGTCGTCGAGCTGCTCCGGGTTCGCCTTCATCTCCTGGATGCACAGCACGTCCGGCTGGGCGTCGGACAGCCACTCCAGGAACCCCTTCTTCGCCACGGCGCGCAGGCCGTTGACGTTCCATGTGAACAATCTCATGCGGCGGAACCTACTCGAAGAAGACGGTCCGCGCGAGCCTCAGGCCCACATCTGTGCCCTTCTGGCCGGCAAACACGCCCGTCCGGGTCCCCGCGCGACAGAAGCCCGCGGAGAAGCTCCAGGCGCCGCCTCGCTGGACGCGCAAGTTGGCGCCCTCGGGGCCTGTGGGGTCGGTGGCGTCCTCGTCTGGGTAGTCGGCGAAACCATCCCAGGTCCACTCCCATACATTGCCGTGCACGTCGTAGAAGCCCCAGGCGTTGGGCGACTTCTCACCCACGGGGTGCGTCAGGTTGCCGCTGTTGCCGCAATACCATCCGATGTCGTCCAGAACGGGATCGCTACACTCCACATCGGTGATCTCGCCGCCATGGAACGCCGCCGCAGAACCCGCGCGCGCCGCGTACTCCCACTCCGCCTCAGTGGGCAGGCGATACCCCTTGCAGTCGATGCCGTCGGGCCAGAGCGGATCGCGCATCGCCTCCGCGTCCTCCGCCGTGTACGGGGATTGGAATTGGGGCTCGAGGTAGCAGGGTTCCAGCCCTTCCGCGTCCGACCGCGCGTTGGCGTAGGCCACGGCCAGGAACCAGCTGACCGTCTCCACGGGGCAGGTCCCGCCGCACGCGCGGTAACCGGAGGGGTTGGCGCCCATGGTGGTCGCCCACACATCCTGGGTCGCCTCGTGGGCCTCCAGGTAGAAATCGCGCGAGATGGTGACCCGGTGTTGGCGCTCGTCGGCGGAGCGCCCCAGCTCCGTGGCTGGTGAGCCGATCGTGAACGACCCGGCGACGACGTGGATGAACCCGTCCGGGGTGGGGTCATCCGGGGCGTCCACGCCCGCGTCCGCGCCGCCGTTGTTGTTCCCGGTGTCCGGGTCCAGTTCACGGGTGCTCGCCGTGTCCGCGGAGTCTCCGCAGCTGGCCGCCCCGAGCAGGATCAGAACGGCGAGTGCCACACGCATCAGAAGCGGCCCACGAGCTCGGTCTTGACCCCGGCAAACGCGGGGAAGATGCGGCAGACGCCCGCGACGCATTTCAGGCCGCCGCGCTGGGTCCCACCTGTGGCGCGCAGCGTGATGTCATCGGTGACTTCCCAACCCAGGATACCAGCCCAGAAGATGTTCCGGACCTCCGAGCTGTGGTTCTGCGTGTCGTAGCCGAACTCCAATGTGAAGGAGCCGAGCCCGGACTTCTCCATGCCCAGGAATGTGCTGCCGCGCAGGTAGTCCTCGTCCTCAAAGGTGCGGAACTCCGTGGTGTCAGCGATGTGGAGCGCATAGCCGCCGCCCACGGGCTGGACGTAGTCCACCTCGCCGTGGACCATGCTCTTTACATCCGTGTCAGCCTGGGACTCGTCGCGCCAACCACCGCTGGCGTTGAGCCGGGCGTCGCCGTCCTGGAGGGACGCCTCGATGCCGCCATACGCATGCACCTGGTCGAGCGCGTCGGTGTCCTCGCCGATCTGGTTACGGCGGAACATCCCGTTGACGTAGACCGAGGTGGACGCGCTGTCGATGTAGTACTCCGCGCGCAGCCGGCCGCCCTTGACGCTGCGGTTGCTCAGGACCTCCTGATCAAACCGCTCCAGAGTCGGTGACTGGTTGTAGGAGAAGTTGGCGCCGACGGACGTGTTGGTGCTGCCCTTGAGCTCAAACGCGTCCGTGTACATGCCCTCTGCGAGCAGGGTCAGGTCTCCGAAGTTCATATCGACCTGCGTGTAACCCGCGTAGCCTTCCTCGACGATGGAGGCGAGCTCGCGCTGCTGCACGTCGCCCTCCACGTAGAGCGACAACCAATCGACCCCGTCCCAGGTCGCGGTGAGCCCACCCACCAGCGTTTTGTCGCGGCCTTCGCCCGGCAGGAGGCGCTCGCGGGGCTGGAAGTACAGTGCGTGGGCGCCGACGGTTACGTCGTCAAAGCCGCTGAACTTGTACGCACCACCGGCAAAGATGTCCCTTGGGTCTTCGAGGAAGAACTGGGTGACGCTGTCGGTGTTGCCGGGGTTGGACTCACCGGCAAAAAGAGTCCCCTCGTGTTCGCCCTTGTCGAACTGGGCCTTTCCACCGCGGATCGCGACGTCGAGCCCGACCTCATCCACCTTGCGGATGGACAGCGCGAAGCCGCGGCCGAGCTGCTGGTAGAAGTCACCGCCGATGAGCTGCCAGGTGTCCAGGTCGTACTGGACCGTCAGGCGCTCGATGCGCGTGTCGTCCTGGTAGGCGTCTCCGGCCTCGTCAGGCTGGAAGACAAAGCCCGTGGTGTCGATGCGCAGCTGGGTGGAGATGCCACCGGAGTTGCCGCTGAGGTTGAGCCGGTTCAGGATCGTCCCGTAGTCGTCATCCACGTCGCTCTTGTTCTTGTTATCGACTCGATATTCGAGTTGGAGCGTGTTGGTGACCGAGACCGAGGTGTCGTCGTCCTGGGCCTGGGTCCGTCCAGGCACTGCGACGAAGGCCACGGCGAGCGCCGCAGCCAGGAACGTTCTATTTCTCACTCGCCTTCTTCTCCTCGAGGAGCTTGACGATCAACTTCTCCGCCTTCTTCTCGTCGCCCGGAGAGAACCCTTCGTGGGTCTCAGCCACTCGGCCGGTGTGGTCGACGTAGACGGTGAAGGGATTCGTGCCCCTGGGGTTGAGTTTGGCCGCCAGGCTCCCATCTTGGTCGTGGACTGCGGTGGTGTCACCCAATTTCTTGTTTCGGATGGTGCTCTTCACCTTGGCGGCGGTCTCAGGACCATCGGTGGACACGATGATCAGCTCAAATCCCTGGTCCTTGTACTTCTTGTGGAACTCGACCAGGTGGGGCAGCTCCTGCAGGCATGGCTTGCACCAGGTCGCCCAGAACGCCACCAGCAGGACCTTGCCCTCGTAGTCGCTCGACTTGATCTTCGTGCCGTCCATGGTCTTGGCCTTGAACGTGGCCACGGGCGCCCGGTCTCCGGCCCAGGCGGTGGCGCTCATGACAAGGCTCAGGCACAGCACGGCGAGGAAAGCGGTCAGAATGCGTCGCATGGTTTTCACTCTCGTTGCGTCGGTGTTCAGGTCGGCGGACTGATCTCCGCCCGTGGGGTAGACGCGGCGGCGGCCAGGATGTTCATCCGGGCAGCGGCTCGCGCTACGGGAGCTTGGACTTGATGACGGCGTTGACCTGGCTCTCGTCGAACGAGACGCCGCTGGTCAGAATTTCCATCGTGCACAGGTCGACCATCATATTGAGCGGCGCGGCCGAGTCGTCGGACCCCGGGTAGTAGGGCTTGAGCTTGTTGTCGGGATCGGCCACGACGGGAAAGGTCAGGTTGTACTGCGCCTTCCAGGCCTCGGCATGCGCGGCGGTCGCAGCGTTGAAATTCTGATCCTGGAAGTACGCCACGACGATCTCGAGACCGTTGTCCCGGTGGTTGTCATACAGCGCCTGAAGCGCGGGCTGCTCCTCGATGCAGGCGGTGCACCACCCCGCCGCCGTACTGACCAGCAGCAGCCTGCGTCGCCCCTCGCTGTCCTGGTAGAGCTCCGACAGCTTGAACGCACTGCCGTCTGGATTCACCAGCGTCAGGTCAGCGATCACATCGCCCTTCTCCACACCCAGGCCTGCCGTCGGGTACCCCTCGCGCGGTCCGGGCTCGCAGACGTCCTCGGCGGCCTCTTCACCGCAGCCAGCGAGCGCTGTCGCGACCAAAAGAAAAAAGATCCAGCTCAATCGCATCGTCGTCTCCCTGTGCGTGCGCGCGTCACGAAGGTTGTACACGCTCCGAGGTCGCCGTTCAAAACGAAGAAAGGGCCGGGCGCAAGCCCGACCCTCTGTTCTCAGCCGCGACGCCCGGGCGACGCTATTCGGTGATCAGCTGGAGTCTGTACGGGGCGCGCGCGCCCTCCCAGCCGTGCACGGACACCACCGCCGGGCCGCTGTGCGTAAAGAACTCGTTGTCTGTCGCCGTGTCGGACCCGACCTTCTGGCCGTTGCGCTCCAGCGGCGCGTTGCTGCCCGTGTTCCACACGTAGACATCCAGGTCGCCGACGCTGTGACGGTGCGTCATCGCCAGGCTCCACGTGCCCTGCACATTGATGTTGTAGAAGTCGCGGTCCGACGAGCAGATGCCACCGGTAAAGTCCGCATCCGAGGTCAGCTCCGTCGCCTCACCGACGCTGTTGTTCGGCTCGTACCGCTCCTCGTTGCAGCTGGTCGGCGCCGAGCCAAAGTCGATGCCGTTCCCGCCGCCGTTGTCCTGGGCGAGCTGGCCAAAGTCCAGCGCGTAGCCACCGTTGCGGTTCTGGTCGGCAATGAGCGTCATGTCGCTGCGCCTCACCACCCAGGCGCTCGGGAAGCTCTGGATGAGGGGCGAGTTGTAGAGCGTCTGCGCCTGCGGCAGCGTGTCGCCGTCGCCAATGCGGATGCCGGGGCTCGACTCACCCAGGTAACGGGTCAGGTAGCGGTTGGACTGGTCCGAGGAGATGGGCCCGTACGAGTTGTTCTGCACCTCGGCCCAGACAATCAGAACACCTTGCTGCTCCAGGGACGCGGCCTGGCTGCCGACGCTCTGGATGTACTGCGGGCACGCGCTGCACCACTCGGCGCCAATCACGATGGCCAGGACGCTG
>CALBXO010000688.1 GCA_937890335.1 uncultured Pseudomonadota bacterium
CCGTGAGCTCGAGCGCATGGGATGCGCCCCGTACCCGGTGGGGGAGGCGGCGCGGCTGCTCGCCGAAAACGAGCCGGACCTGGTGGCACGCCTGGACGTGGAGTTGCGTCCGCACGCGCTCGCGCGGCTCGTGTGCGACTACCTGCTAGGCGGCGGCTCGTTCGAGCGCGGAAATCGGGAGACCTTTCACGGATACGGCAGCAGGAACGGGCAGATCCTGTACTGGCACGGCGATTCGGCGGGTGGCCGCCAATGCGCCGAACACAGCGAGGAGACGCCCGAGAGCTTCGTGGCCAGCCTTGCGTACGGATTTCACGAGGTGGACGGGCTTCTGGCCCCCGACGACGACCCGGAGGGCATGTTGGCCCTCGCATTGGCCGCGTTGGGCCTGCCCAGCGCCCGGAGCGCACTGCACGTCGAGAGTGGCTTCGACGCCGACGAGAATCGCCGGCGTCTCGTCGGCCACCTCGACGATGGAACATTACAGACCCAGCCGCGGCGTTCGCCGCCATCCAAGGAGTGATCATGATCGACACATGGGGCTACCCATCCCTCCACTTTGCCGCCGCGTCGGGCGATCTCGCGGCGGTCACCAGCCGGATTGCAGAGGGAGCGGATGTGAACGGCAAGGCGCTCGGGGGACTCACGCCTCTGATGGCGGCCAGCGCGTTCGGAACGGTCGACGTCGTGGCCGCGTTGCTCGGCGCCGGCGCGGACCTCGAGGCCGGCTGTGACGAGGGGTACACCGCGTTGTTTCACGCGGCCGCCTACGACAATCGAGAGGTGGCATTGGCGCTCGTGGCATCCGGGGCCGACGTTTCGAAGCAGGATCCCGGCGTCGGCTACGGCAACGCGATCGGGTTTGCAGCGGCCATGGGGTGCGTGAGCACCATGGAAGGGTTGTGGAACAGCATGCCGCCGGAGGGTTACCCGCTCTGGCGGGGCCTGTTCGCGCTGTTCAACAAGTACGGCATGCGCACGAAGTCCATCGACGACGACGAGAAGGGTCAGCGAATGGTGATCGACAAGCCATTCGACCTCATCCCAGCCGCCGAGGCCTGGATTGTGGGGCAGGTGACCACGCACGACGCCGACGAGCACACCGGCTGGGCCGGCCGCGCCGAGCTGGAAGCGACGAACGGCCTTCGCATCCGTCACGACCCATCTTCCTTCACCGATGAGGACCTCCTCTGCGCAAACGACCACCCCAGCGCCACCCGCCTTCTGGGAGTGGCGCTGGGCCAGGTCGACCGCAACGGCATCGAGAAAGACAAGGCGCCACTGCACCTGGCGGTGGAGCTCGATCAGATCGACTACCTGCGTTCGTTGATCGCCACGGGGGTCGACCTGGAGATGTGGCCTCGTGCGGGCTCCAGCGCTCCCGTCCTGCACCAGGCTGCACTGGAGGGCCGGCGGCCTCTGATGGAACTGCTTTTAGGCGCGGGAGCGAAGGTCGACGGTCCCAACAAGTGGGGAGCGACGCCGCTGATGGTGGTCGCCGGCGCGGGCCTCGCGGGCATGTGTGAAGCGTTGTTGGCTGCCGGAGCGGATCCGGATCGCAAGGACGACAACGGGGCGGATGCTCACGCGTGGGCAGCCGGCAAACCGGAGATCCAGGCGCTCTTGCGCGCGCGCCCGGCTGTCGAACCAGAGGCCTCCGCGGACGACTCTGGGGTCGAATCCACCCGGTCCCACCCGGGAACATCAGCGGGCATCTCCCGATTCGAGTCGCCTCGGTCGCAGGATCGGATCGACGCGATCGCAGACGTGCTGGTCCATCCACAGACGGCGTCCGTCGTCGCCTTCTGCCGCAGATGGCTGCACGCCCACCAGGACTGTGTCGACAGCCACGTTCCGATCGGTGCCAGTGATGAGCAACGCTCGAGGGCCCAGGGTGAGTACTACAGGCTGCAGGACGAGTTTGCGGCAGGGATGAAGCGGCTCCGCGCCATTCCCGATGGGCTGTACGCGTGCGCCGCCGGACTGGGCATGGCGGACCCGGGCCAGGCCGAGCAGGGGCTGCGAGTCTGTCTGGCGCGCGCCGCACCGGACGCACTGGTCTCCGCGTTCACGCGACTCCGAGCGGATGACGCCGCCGCCGCCGGTCGGGCCCTGGACCGGCTCCTCCCCCACCTGGAGGACGACGAAGAGCGGCTGCGTGCGTTCTCGACACTGGCGCCGGGGAAGGTCGAGAAGACGAAAAAGGAGAAAGAGGAGAAGAGCAGGCCGCCGTCGGTGGCCGGGCGGCTGGAGAAGGCGCTGGCGGGCCACGGCAGCTCCGACGTGGCCGAGCTTTCCGCGCTGGCTGCCGAGTCGGGTGTCAAGGGCCTCAACCGGGCCAGGGTGTTCGACCGGCTGGCGCAGGCGACTGCCGATCCCGCCGAGCGCCTGACCTACCTCGACCAGGCGTGGGACGCGCTGCCCTCCAAGAAGAGCAAGGACCCGGGCTGGCGCATCCTGTCGACCGGTGTTCGGCTCGCGGTCGCGCTGGGGAACGAGGAAGGGGTCCTGCGTTGGTTCCTGCGACACAAGTTGGCCCAGACCGCGAGCCAGTTCAGGAGCTTCACCAAGAGTGGGATGTTGGCGCCGTGGATCCTCCGCCCCGGATTCCGCGAGCACGTCCTGCCGAAGTATCGCAAGGCGATGCAGTCGGTGAAGTCCCAGCTCGACGACTCCTTGCTCGCCACGTGCGCCCTGCGGGACACCAGCACCTCTGGCCCGCACCTCAGCCGGATCGGCGGCCCTCCCTTCCTCCTGGCGGGTCTGACCTGGCCCTGCGATCGCAAAGGGGTGCCGATGCACTTCCTGCTGCAGCTGAACTTTGACGACTGCCCGTCCCCCGACGGCTTCCCCGCACGGGGGATGCTGCTGCTCTTCGTGCCGAACGACCACACGCTGGGGCTCGGCTTCGGGGGCGCGCGCAGCGAGTACGCCGCTGTTTGGGTTGACGAAGTGGATCCCGGGCAGCCGGTGGTCGACGCGGCTCCATTCGAGCAGCGGTGCCTGGCGGAAGGTGCGCGGCAGAAGCCGTTGGTGGCCAAGCCCGCACAGATCGCGTTCGATCTGGAGATCCAGCCGGCGATCCCGATGGATGCCCGCTTCGCTCGCCTGGTGCCGGGTGCCGCGTCCCTGAAACCCAAGGCGCTACAGGCCTTCGAGAAGCGGTGGTGCAACCCACGCGGGTACGGTGGCTATCACCGGCTGGGTGGCTACGCGAGCTTCGTCCAGGGTGAGCCGCGTCGCGGCGAGACCGCAGACTACGTGCAGCTCGTTCAGCTCGATTCCTACGCTCCATGGGACCTCATGTTCGGGGACGGGGGGCTGGCGCACTTCTTCATCCACCCCGATGACCTGGCCGCGAGGCGCTTCGACAACATGCTCTACTACTGGGACTGCGCCTAGGAGCATCCCCACAAATCCCGGACGCTTCATCCTCATCCCCGGTACGTCCCGCTCTGCGCCGCGCAAGCACTTGGAAGTATTAGAGTACGTCCGGCGTGCTTGCGCGGCGCAGAGCGAATCGCATCGGGGCGAGGGCTCGGTCCTCCATTTGTGGGGAAGCGCCTGGGTGACCCGATCCGAGCGTCCGTCTCATCCATCGGCGTTGAACGCCAGATCCAGGGTGGCGGGATCCATCGTGGCGCCCTCGAAGTTCGCGCCGGCGACGTCGGCGTCCATGAAGTTGCAGCGCGTCAGCCTCGCGTCGCGGAAGTCGGCGTCGATGAGGCTCGAAAAAGAGAAGTCGCATTCGTCCAGTTTGGCGCCGCGGAACACCGCCTGCCTCAGGTCGGAGCTGGTCAGGCTGACATCCAGCATCGTGCAACGCGAGAAGTCAGCCTCGACCGCCATCGCTTCATCCATGAACGCGGTGTCCCAGGCCGTGTCCGGAAACGCCGTTGCCTGCGCCAGGGCCTTTCCGAGCTTGACGGCCTCGATTCGGCAGCCCGTCAGGTCGGCGTTCGAGAGGTCGGCCTCCTCCAGACTGGTGAGGTACAGGTGCGCGTTTGCGAGCTCGGCGCCTTTCAAGCGGGCGCAGTTCGACCTCAGCCCCCAGAGGCAACACCGGGTCAAATCCGCGCCCTCGAGGTTGGCCAGCAGTAGGTCCATGTGCCGAAAGTCCACGGGCCCGAGCACCACGTCGCTGAAGTCCACGCTGGTGAGCAGGACCGGCTCGACCGCCTTTCTGTAGTCGTTGAAGGCCTCCGGAGACTCGAGGATGAGCTGGATCTGGTGGACCGCCTCCCGGTCGTCCGGGCGCACCCAGGTGACATCGGTCAGGCGTGTGCCGACCAGACGACAGCTCTGCAGACAGAGCGCGGGCGCGACGCACCCGCTGAGGTCGGCATCGGTCAAATCGCAGTGGCGGAGACTCGCCGTCGACAGATCCAATCCCCGGAGGTCGGCGCCGCGCAGGTCCGGCCGGCTGTGCAGCGGGAGGTCGCGATGATGCGCGTTGAATGCCGGGACATCGTGCTTCAGAAGCGAGATCCAACTCGCGCGATCGCTGGGCGGCAACGGCTGGCGGCCGGGCGGGCCGACGGGCGTGACAGGAGGAGCGGGACGGGTCGTTTCGGGGACAACGATCGACGGATCCGTCAGTCCGAGGGCGCGCGCCAGGTCGGCCTGCTCCTCCCAGCTCGCGTCGATCTCGGCCGCTCCGGCTCGGAAGGCCCGGCGGATCACCTCGGAGAGCGTGAACAGGCTCGCCGAGGCGGCGATGAGCGGGTCCCCGCCGTCTTCTGAGGCCAACGTGAATCCGGCGAGACGTGCAAGCATTTCGTCCATCTGACCCGCAGCCGACGTCAGGGCCACGCCGCTGACCCGCTCGCTCGCCGAGCCGCGATCGAGCACGAGCCTCAGCGCCGCGGCATGCCGGTCGGCGGCCAAGAACGCGGCCAGGGCTCGCCCACGCAGCCCGTTGTCTTCGCAACACCAGCCGGCCAGTTTACCGGCCACGTCCTCGCACGCCTCCTCGGGGATGGGCGGAGCCAAGCTGCCTTCCAGGCGGGCCAGCAGCGTCTCGTACACCGCATCGGTCTCTGCGAGGTGCAGCACCATTTCCAGCACCCTGGGCTCCTCGGAGTGCGCAAGTACCCCCAGCGCTCTCTGAATGGCCGCCCGTGTCCTCGGGTTTGTGATCTCGAGGTACTCGTCGGCCGGGTGACCATGGCTGGGATGCGAGCACCCCCCGCTGATGGCCCGGTCCCTGATTTCGCGGGCGAGCCCCGTCAAGCCCATCCGTTTCACGGCTCCCTCCGAAGGACGTCGATCGCCCGACTCCCGGGAGACTAGATGTCCTCGGCTCAGATGATACACCGTTGTGAACGACGATCTGACTTCGCCAGGCGGCCCGGGCAGCCGCTCGACGTAGCACCACTACGCCTTCGGGCTGCCCGAGCCACCTGGCTCGCAGCTCGCCGCCCACAACGGCACATCACTTTCGCCGAGGACATCTAGCGCACTCAGCGCGCAGAGTTTTCCGCTTTCGTCTATCGTCTGCGAATGGACACGCTGGACCTGGGTATCAACGAACTTCATCGGGCCGCGCGCGTGGGCGACGACGCGCGTTGCCTGGAGCTCTTGGCGGCGGGAGCCGAGATAGACGCCTTGGACGCCGCGGACTGCACGGCGCTGATGGCCGCGAGCGCCGGGGGCCACTTCGAACTCGTGGAGGCGCTCATCCATCGAGGCGCCAACGTCTATCGGACCGCCTTCGACGGAGCGACGGCGCTACACTTCGCGGCTGCCCACGGCCGGACGGCGGTGGTGTGCGCTCTGCTGGAGGCCGGTGCCGACAGCAGGGCGCACATGGGGTCCCCCCCTGCGGGGAGCCGCGGCATCCAGCATTACTGGACCGCCATGGGTGTAGCGGCGAGCAACGCGGACGGCGCGACGATGCAGGCATTGTTCGGGCGTGGCGCCCGGCTGGATGAGGACGCGGTGGGCCTGTTCCTGTACCGCGCCTACGTCGCGCTCGGTCGTGAGCCCGCGTTGTACCGGCGGGGCTACAGCCGTGGCGAGCTCCTGGGCGACCATACCGGCGTAGCCCCGGACGTGTTCGTGGTCGGTCAGCCTTTCGTGGTGCCGGACATCCCTGCCTGCTTCGAGGGGCGGCTGGTCGTCTCCGAAGACGGGGTCTATGTCCCCTGCCTGGGGGATCCCGACGTGTCCGGCGCCACCGTGTCGTTTGACGCACAGGGGCGGGGCAGACCCGAGCGCACTGCGCTCGGCCCGTACTTCCAGCACCTGCACGACTGGCGGGCTCTCGGGTGTACGCCGGCCCTGCAGCAACTCTTGCTCGACGGGGCCGAGCAGGATCTCGCCGCGCTGCTGTGCATGTGCGCCTCGGGGGGCAGGCGGCCGTTGGTGCAGGCGCTATTGGACCTCGGGGCGACATGGGGCGAGGGCCCCCTCGACCCGCTGACGCAGGCCACGTACTACAAGCAGCACGACGTCGTGGTTGTGCTGTCTCGGCACTCCGAGCAGGCTCGGACCCGCGCATTGTGCGGCGCGGCCTACAACGGCGACGCCGCGACGGTGAACAGTCTGCTGCAGCAGGGAGCCGACGTGCACGCCACCCACGAGGGCAGTACGGCGTTGGGCCACTGCGTGCGGTACTTCGGGGATGGAGAGACGGTCCGGCTCCTGCTCGCCGCGGGGGCGTCGCCGGACACGATCGCGTGGGGTGCCCCCGTCGTGGTTCGTGGTGCCGAGGGGGAGGACGCCGGCGTGGTCCAGGCGCTGCTCGACGGCGGCGCCGATCCGGATGCGGTGGGCCCGGAAAAGGAGACGGCGCTGCACGCCGCGGTCCGTCGCAAGCACAAAGAGAACGTGCGACGGCTGCTCGCGGCCGGCGCAGCGCCGAACGCCCGGATGAAGGGGCGACGGACACCACTGCACGTCGCCGCGCGCACCCCCGACGTGGATGCGGAGATCGCGGACCTGCTCGTCGGGGCGGGGGGGGCGGTCGACGCGAGGGACGGCCTGGGGCTGACGCCGCTGCTCTCCACCGTCGCGGGGGCGACCAACACGCCGCTCTTCCGTGCGCTGCTCCGGCTCGGCGCCGACCCACGGGTCACAGACCGCAAGAAACAGACAGCGCTGATGCTGTGCGTCAAGGCGCACGGCCACGCGGGCGAGCTCATCGGCCCCCTGCTGGCGGGCGGCGTCGACATCGACGCCCGGGGTCCGAACCAGGAGACGGCGGTCATGATCGCCTGCCGGAGCAAGTCCGACTATGCCATGAGTCTGCTCATCGAGGCGGGTGCTGACCTGTCGCTACGAAACGACGCCGGCGAGTCGTTACTGGCGATCGCGCGAGCCCGCCCATGCTCTCGATATTACCTGGCCATGATCGAGGATGCGGGGGCTTTGGAATAGGATGCGCATCCGGCCGCGACGCCAAGGGCATGCTCCAGGGCGTGCTCCGCGAATATCCCATCCGGCAGGGAAATGCGGTCATGGTCAGTCGCGTGAGGCTTGGAACCAGGGTGTAGCCAGCACGGGTTCTGAGCTGGCTACTTCAGCTCCCACCTCACCGCGTCGAACGACACGGCACAGTTGCTGGGCGAGGCGTTGTCGCCGTATCGCACGTACCCTTTCTGCCCGCAGAACTCGAAGGTCCCCAGGGTAACCCATCCGGAGGCGTTCATGCTCTTGGTGACGGCCTGGCCACTCGTCGAGCCCTTGTGCTTGATCGTGAAGTGGACCGTCGAGCATTTGACGAACGAGTTTGGGCCCGCGCCGCCCATTGACGGATCGAACGGATCGGGGCTCGGTTGATGCACCCGGACGTTGTAGGTGCCAGTCAGGCTTCCGCTCGTCTGGAAGATGCCGTAGTAGGTGTTGCCGCTGCCGCCGCCAAACGTGTAGTAGAAGCGCTCCTGGCTGCCATAGGCGTTCGTGTTGAACCAGCCATCCGCGCTTCCGTCCGTGTGGGTATAGGCCGTCCACCAGTACGTGCTTCCATACTTGCTGAAGCCGGAGTCCGCCTGGTCCACCGTGACTGTGCTCGTGGTCTTGCACTTTCCACTCGAGCAGCCGCCGCAGCAGGTCTGGGCCAGGGAGGCCACATTCCCCTTGCAGTCGGTGTAGTAGACGTTGCCGCCGCTACAGACCTTGTTGGACGTGGTGGTCACGCTGCACGAGCTGCCCTGGCACGAGCAGGACCCGCACTCCTCCACCTTGCTCGTCTGGGTCCCGTTGCAGTCCGTCCACCAGACATCGCCGCTCACGCATTTCTTGGCGTACTGGTTGTTCGTGATGCACTGACCGCCCGAGCAGCCGCAGGAGCAGGACGCGCAGGAGGCGGAGCTGCCCGACTCCTGGCACAGCTGGCCGCTGCTGCAGTTGCTCACCACCCCTTGCGAGATCCATTGCTGGTTGCCGGTGCCGCAGTCGGAGGAGTACCCCGTACAGTAGCGATAGCGCTTCTTCTGGACAATGCCGCCGCCGCACGTCCCCTGGCACTCGCTGACCGTCTGGTCGGGACCGCCGCATTGGGTGCTGGCCGGCTCGAAATGGCACCCATCGCAGCACGCCCCCGAGGTGCACTGAGGCGTGGGGGCCGAGCAACCGCCCCAGCTTCCGCCGTAGCAGGTCTTGGTTCCGCTTCCGCAGCTGTTGCTGCAATCTTGAATGATGCCGTCCACTTGGCCGTCGCAATCATCGTCCTGTCCGTTGCAGATCTCCGTGCCTCCAAACTGGGTTTGCTGGCACTGAATCGTGCCACTCTGGCAGACGGTCTGTCCCTGCTTGCACACGCCGCTCACTCCCGGGACCGTGCAGGGCTGCCCCATGTTGGGGACATCTTCGTCGAACTTGCCATCGCAGTCGTCATCTTGATTGTTGCACTGCTCCACCAGGGTGTCCGTCGTGTCGGAGCACTCGAGGCCCACGCCGTTGCATTGCCAGACCCCCTCTTTGCACTGATCGCCATCGGGCCCGTCACAGGGCGTCCCCTGGGTCTCGAAGCCCTCGTCGACCACGCCGTCGCACGTGTCATCCTGTCCGTTGCAAAGCTCTGCTACCGCGGCAATGTCGTCGTCGCAGACCAGGTCCACACCATTGCAGACCAGCTTGCCGTCCTTGCATTGGTCGGCGTCGGGGCCGTCGCAGGCCTTGCCCTTGTCCGGGAAGTCCTCGTCGGCCACCCCGTCGCAGTCGTCGTCCTGCCCGTTGCAGACATCCACCTTTGGCGGTCCCAGCTCCTTGCACGTAACCCCCGCTCCGCCCTCGTCGCACACGGTCACACCCAGCTTGCATTGATCCGCGTCGGGGCCATCGCAGGGCTGCTTCAGCTCCGGCCAGAGCTCGTCGACCTCTCCGTCGCAGTCGTCGTCCTGCCCGTTGCAGATCTCCTGGACACCGGGTCCCTCTTCCTTGCAGATTGTCGAAGCCCCGGTGTCCGCGCACACCACCACGCCGGTAGCGCATTGGTCCGGGTCCGGGCCGTCGCAGGCGCCGCCCAGGTCCGGCCAGAGCTCGTCGGTCAGCCCATCACAATCGTCGTCTTTCGTGTTGCAGCTCTCTTCGTGACCATTGCCCAGCTCGGCGCATACGACGCCCGTGCCGCTCCCATCGCAGGCAATCTGGCCTTCGGCGCACGAGTCGGCGTCTTCCCCATCACAGGCATCGCCCAGGGTGGGCCACAGCTCGTCGATTTGCCCGTCACAATTGTCGTCCACGCCATTGCACTTCTCGACCAGCGCGTTTTCGGGATCCTCACAGATCGTGTCAGCCTGCCCGGGCGCACAGACCACGGTGCCGTCCGGACAGGGATCGGTGTCCAAGCCATCACAGGGCTGCCCCAGCGTGGGCCAGCTCTCATCGACCTGTCCGTCGCAGTCGTCGTCCTTGCCGTTGCACAGCTCGTCTGCGTTCGGGTGAACGGTTGCTACCTCGGGCGCGCAGTCTCCGGGCTCGATGACCGCCCCTGCCGGCGCCTCGCACGCGCTGACCGGTTTGGCCGGGTCGCCGTAGCCATCGCCGTCCTGGTCGGTCCAGTAGACCACCAGCACGCCTTCGTCGATCTCGAAGTCGCAGTCCTGGTCCGCCTTGTCGCAGACCTCGTCCGCGCCCGGATGAACCGTGGCGTCTGCGTCGTTGCAGTCGTCGTCCAACAGGGAGGTCTTGGGCGCGCCAGCGCAGCCCTCCTTTCCGGAGCCTGGCTTGCCGTGTCCGTCTTCGTCGGCGTCCACGAAGACCGTCTGAAGCACCCCCTCGTCTATCAGCCCGTCGCAGTCGTCATCTGCAAGGTTGCACAGCTCTGGAGGCATGGCGGGGCACGCACCGCAGGTCTCGTAGGTTGAGCAGCCAAGTTTTGGATCCAGGCAGGTGGTGGTCTTTGGCGCGGTGCAGCCGCTGGTGTCTCCCGACAGGCAGGCAGCTTGCCCCGGACCGCAATCCGTGGAGCAGTCGACCTTGACAGCGCATTTGGCGGCGCAATCCGCTTTGCCGGCGCAGTCTGCGGGACACTCCGGCGACGCGGACAGCGGGATGTCGATTCGTCCGTCGCAGTCGTTGTCCTGCAAATCGCACACCTCCGGCGCTCCCGGCCAGGTCAGCTCGGTGGTGTCGTCACAATCGTCTCCCTTCTGGGTGAGGTACTGCCCCTCCGGCCCACACAAGCACTTCCACTTGGCCGGATGCCCGTGTCCGTCCTGATCCGCGTCCACGTACCACGGCACGCAGCCGGGCAGCCCAGGAGTGTCCCCCACGTTGTCGCAGTCGTTGTCCAGTCCATCGCAAATCTCGCTGGCGCCCGGATTGACCGCTTTGTTCTTGTCGTCGCAGTCGCCCGGCACTTTGGCCTTGTAGGCCCCTGTTGGGCCGCATGCGCACACCGAATCGGCCTGCACACCGTAGTCGTCTTCGTCCGCATCCAGGTAGTAGGTGGTGCAGCCTGCAATCCCCAGCTCGTCCGTGGTTCCGTTGCAGTCGTCGTCCTTTCCGTTGCACGTCTCGGTCGCCCCGGGGTGAACCATCACATCCTCGTCGTTGCAGTCGGCTCCCTCCTGGAAACCATCGCCGTCCTTGTCGGGATCCAGGCAATCGGGAATCTCGTCGAGATCCAGATCGGGCAGGTCTTCGTCGGTCAGCTGACAGGTCGCATAAGCGGCCTTTCGGAGCATCCGATTCCCCCTCCCATCTCG
>CALBXO010000689.1 GCA_937890335.1 uncultured Pseudomonadota bacterium
CAGCGGCTCGACGCACCGTCAGATCCCGCGGAGACAGCGCCGGCGGCGGCAGCCGGGCCGCGCTATGGACCGTGGCAGATTCGCGTCGCGATGATCGGCATCGGCGTGGGCGGCGCGCTCAGTATGCTCTACGAGCTGGTCTGGGTGCGACTGGTCGCCATCGTGTTCGGTTCCTCGACGCAGAGTTTCAGCCTGATGCTGGTCAGCTTCATCGCGGGTATCGCCCTCGGCGGTGCGCTCGTCGCGTGGGACCTGAAGCGCCGACCGGACCGCGATCCGTTCTGGGCATTCGGTTGGGTCGAGTTGGGGATCGGCGCCTCGGTTCTGGCGATTGTGCCGCTCTACGAGCGGCTCCCGACGCTGTTTGCGGCCATCCAGAGCACCCTGTCCAACACAGACGGCGCGTTTCGTCTGCTGCAGGCCAGTGAGGCGCTCGTGCTGCTCGGCCTGATGGTGGTGCCGACGACCCTGATTGGAGTGACGCTGCCGCTGGCCACCCGAATCTGCGTCGCGAATCTGTCGGATCTCGGCCGCGGGGTAGGCTCGGTCTTTGCCGTCAACACCGTGGGGACCCTTGTGGGCGCGTCGTCGACGGGGCTGGTCTTGATTCCGCTGCTGGGGCTCCAGCCGGTGTTGTACATCGGCGCATTCAGCAGTCTGGCGCTCGGCGTTGTGCTGCTCCTCGCGGCCGGGATGAGCCGGCAGCGGGCGGGACAATTGGCTGCGGCGCTCGCCGTGCTCTACGCCCTGTTCACGGTGTCCGCCGGACCCTGGGACTACTCCGTGCTGACGGCCGGCTTCTTCCAACCGCAGCTCGAGGCGTTTGGCGCGGAGGGCTACGACAGCGTGCGGGCGCGCATGCAGACCGGCAAGATCCTGTTTCAGGCCGACGGCGCCGACACCACGGTGGTCGTGTATGAGTCCGCAGAGGGCGAGCGGTTTCTGAAGGTCAACGGCAAGACCGATGCGTCCAATACGCTGGAGGACATGCGCACCCAGCTGATGCTCGGCCACCTGCCGCTGCTCCTTCACCCCGGTGACCCCAAGCGGGTGTTCGTCGTGGGCCTCGGCAGCGGCGTCACGGCCGGGGCGGTGATCCAGCATCCGGAGACGTCCGTGGACGTGGTGGAGCTGTCCCGCGCCGTCGTCCACGCCGCTCGCTACTTTGACGACGTGAACGCCGGCGCGCTGGACAGCCCGCGGGTCAACCTCCGCCTCGGGGACGCGAAGGACAATCTGCTGCTCGACGATGTGAAGTACGACGTCGTCATCTCGGAGCCGTCCAATCCGTGGATCGCGGGCATCGCGCAGTTGTTCACGGTGGAGTGGTTCCAGGTGGTGGATGCGCACCTGGCCGACGATGGAATTCTGGTCCAATGGCTCCAGATCTACTCGCTGGACGATGAGTCGTTGTCGCGAACGCTGCGCACGATTGGGGCGGTTTTTGACCACGTGACGGTGTGGCGCTTCAACGCGTCGGACACGTTGCTTGTTGCCTCCAGGCAGCCGCTGCGTGCCGATCGCGAGCTGCTCGCGCGGCGGCTGGCCGTGCCCGGTGTGTCGGGGCAGTTGGCTCCTCAGGCTTTGGGCACCCCCGAGGCGCTCCTGCTCAACCAGGTGCTCAGCGGTGCCACGGTCCGGGCCCGGTTCCCTGCAGTCCCTCCCCTCCACCGCGATGTCTATCCCTGGCTTGAGTACAAGGCGCCGCGTTCCCTGTTCCGCGGTGACTCACCGACCCTGGTCGACGCCCTCGACGAGCGCTTTGTCCCGGCGCCGGGCAACCCGCTGATGATCGGCGCGGTGGTGCGGGAGTCCCCGCTGGACCGCGACCAGATTGCGGCGCTGCGAGAGACCGCGGGCCGTGCGGGCGGCTCTCGGCTTCTCGCGTCGATGGACGCGGCGCTGCTCCCCCCCGCCGGGGCCGGTCTCGATTACGCCGCCTGGACGGGCAACACCGCCGTGCTCGACCTCGAGGCGATCGCGTCTCTGCCGACCGCGCCCGACCCCGAGCTGTGCGTCGCCCTCTACAAACGGGTCTCCGAGAGAGTTCGGACCGCGGTCTCCGTGGTCTGGTTGCCGGATGCCGCGCCCCTGGATGCGCTGGTGACTCGCTGCGTGGGCGGCCCCCCGGAGAAGATGGGCCCGATTCAGGTGGACTTCGCCGAGCTGCTCTTGACGCTCGGCCGACCAGACCGCGCCCGGCAAGTGGCCACGCACGCCAGGAAGCGGGGACTGCCCGCTCCACTCGCGGATCGCGCCGACCGCGTCCTGGCCGGCGCTGGTTCGCCCCGACAGAAATAGCACGGCTCGGGTAGGCCCGCGTCTTGCTTTGCCCTGCCTTGCTGGAATCCGATTCGTGGGTCACGATCGCTTACAGGCGTACGACGCCGCAGGAAGGGGTGCGTGACATGAAGAGACTGACCATCACCATCGGGTGCTTGGCCGCGCTGGTGTTCGCTGGTTGCGGGGGAGACTCCAACTACCAA
>CALBXO010000690.1 GCA_937890335.1 uncultured Pseudomonadota bacterium
CATTGGACGCGGCAATCAGCAGAACTGCTACACGGACCCGTGAACGGTTACGCAGGTCGAACCCGGACAGCTGACCGCTGGCGAGTGGCGCGACCTGGACCATTGGGACTTCTGGCTCAATCTGGGCCAACGCGGCGACATCCAAACGGCGTCGCAGATCTGGGGTTACGACCTGACCCGACGCGTCTCCGTCGACGTCACGCTCGCACAGGATCCGGTGGCCGACACCCTGGTGCAGCTGGTCTCCGCCGACCCGCCCGCCGTCCACGCGCAGGCTCGCACGGACATCAACGGCCGCGCCGAGCTTTTCCTCGGGCCGTTCGGCGAGGAGGTTCCGACCCAGTTGGAGATCCAGGTCGGTTCCGGGGACTCGATGACGACCTTGCCACTGCAAACGACTGAGGATGCTACGCCCATTGCCATTGCGCTGGAACAGGCCGAATCGGCGGGCAAGGTACTGGACGTGATGTTCGTGATCGACACCACCGGCTCCATGGGAGACGAGCTGAGCTACCTCCAAGCCGAGCTCGAGAACGTCATGGTGTCTGTCCAGGACCGGCACGACGAGATCGCCATTCGCCTTGGCTCCACATTCTACCGAGACAGTGGCGACGATTACCTGGTGCGCTCCGTTCCTTTCACCGAAGACCTGGACACCGCTCTCACCGGGCTGCGCGCCCAGCGGGCCGACGGTGGTGGCGACTACCCGGAGGCCGTCACGGCCGGCCTGACCGACGCCATCGACGAGCACGAGTGGAGCACCTCGGCGCAGGCTCGCCTGCTCTTTTTGGTGTTGGATGCGCCTCCGCACGCCCTGCCAGACCGGATCGAGCAGCTGCACGCGTTGACGTTGCGCGCCCAGGCCAAAGGCATCCGCATCATCCCAGTCGCCTCCAGCGGCGTGGACCGCCCCACGGAGATGCTGATGCGCGCCATGGCCGTGGCCACCGGAGGCACGTACACCTTCCTGACGAACCACAGCGGCATCGGCGGCGACCACCTCGAGCCGACCATCGGCGACTACGAGGTCGAGTACCTCGACAGCCTCCTGATTCGCCTGGTAGCCGGCGCCGTGACCCCGCGTTGACGGCGCGGCGTTGGAGCGCGCCGATTCAAGAACAATGGGGATTCGACGGAAGCATCCATTGCAGCACTACCTTCAGGATTGCGCCATGCAGCGACTTCTTGCTCTCAGTCTCGTCCTATTGTTCGCCGCATGCGGCGACGTGGAAGGCCCGACCGAACCCCAGCCCGAGGGACCCGACCACTCCGAGGAGCTCTCCGACGAGGAGCTGGAATTGCAGCGTGTCGACCAGGCGGTGCGAGAGGGGTTGATGTGTCTGGGCCGCTGCTGGCGCAGCGGCGTGACCTACCAGTGCGATCGGAGGTCTGTGATTCCCGACGGCCTCAACGGGTGCGGCGTCGTGTACACACAGCTGCTGGCCGATGCGAATTTTGGCATTACGCCGTGCCAGAACATCGTGCAGTGGATCGCAGACCACGAGGTCGACGTGAACTTGATTCACGCGTGCCGGGTGGAGCGCGGGCCCCTCGGCGAACTCAAACCCATCATCAACAGCTACTGCACCGGACTCAAGATCGAAGTGGAGAACGTCGGGGCGCACCTGCGGGGACCGGGCGACGTGGGGCGGTTACGGACGCCTGTGGAGCAGTCGCTGACGAGCGTCTACCCCAACCCCGGGCCCGTCCGCAATGGCGGCCCGACGGTCGACTACACGCCGTACTGTCACCACGCACGGCTGGATGAGGAGTTGACCCGGACCGACTGCGGCGGCGACGTCGACCGCGCAGGCACCTGGGCCGACTGCGACGACGAGGACCGACCCAAACCCGCCGCACAGTGGGGCGAGATTACCCTGGCGACACGCTCGGTGGGCCATGGCCCTGTGGATCCACAGCAACCGGGCAATCCGCTCAACACGGTGGCCTGCCTGGGCGGTCTGGCGGCGGCGGGCGCGACGGCGTTCACCGGGCCGTTGGGGATCGTGGCGGCGGCCGGCGCCCTGGTCGCGATCCTGCCCACTTGTTTCGCGGGAGTCGGGACCACGCCAGGTACCGCTCCCCCCGGCATCTCGGGATGGCTCCCCCTGGCGGGCCTGAAAGTGGCCTCCAACGCCCGCGAGGGGCAATCGCGCGCCTTTGATATCCCCGCGCTGGCTATCCCCGAGAACCGCAAAGGCACGTTGAGCGCCGACTAC
>CALBXO010000691.1 GCA_937890335.1 uncultured Pseudomonadota bacterium
GTCGGCGCCTCGTGCAGGCGCTGGAGCTCGGGGCCGCCGGTGCGGTGCTGGACGTCGCCACCGGCACCGGGGACGTGGCGCTGACACTGGCGTCGCTGCATCCGGGGGTCCGGATTGTCGGGCTGGACCCGAGCTCAGGGATGCTCGACGTTGGGCGCGGCAAGGTCGAGGAGGCGGGTCTCTCCGAACGGATCGAGCTTATCGAGGGAGATGCGCAGGACATGCCGTTCGCGTCTGAGACGTTTGACGGGGCGTGCATCGCGTTCGGAATCCGCAATGTCCCAGACAGGCTCAAGGGGCTGCGAGAGATGGTCCGCGTCACCCGGCCCGGCGGGCGGGTCTGCGTGCTGGAGCTCGGTGAGCCACGCGCGGGCGTGCTGACCCCGTTCGCGCGGTTTCATGTCCACCAGGTGGTGCCGCGGCTGGGCGCGCTGCTGTCCGGCGAGTCGGAGTACGAGTACCTGCAGGCGTCCATCGCGGCGTTCCCGTCGCCGGAGGCGTTCTGCGATCAG
Source organism: uncultured Pseudomonadota bacterium (assembly GCA_937890335.1). Classification (GTDB taxonomy): domain Bacteria; phylum Myxococcota_A; class Bradymonadia; order Bradymonadales; genus CALBXO01. Next base: position 513 of record CALBXO010000691.1, read on the forward strand.
ATGCGCGACGCCGGCCTGAGCGACGTGGCGTTCACCGCGTTCCAGTTTGGCGCGGTCAACCTGTACGTGGGACGCGTCTGACCGGGGGCACACCGGTGAGAGGGGGTTGACCCTCTGAACCGCAGACCGGGACCCTCACGGCGCCACCGAACAGGGTAGGAGTGCCGGCCTCTACTTCGTCGAGGAGTCCAACAGGCCCTCGGCCAGAATGGACCGCTTCATCTTCCGGCGCAGCCGGTGGTAGCGCTGGCGAAGTCGGTTGGCCTCCTTGAGGACTTCTGTGTGCTCCGAGGACAGGTCCTCGATCTCCCCCAGGAAGACCTGTGCCACGTCGTTCCACGGCATCTCCTGATCGATGTACAGCTCGAGCAGCAGCCTGTCCTCGTCCTCGAGCTGGGCCCGCATCTGCGCCACATGATCGCGAATCCGCGTGCGGAAGATCGTCAGCGTCGAACTCGACAGCTTCTTGGCGAGTATGGAGACGCGGGAGACACTCTCGAGGTTGATGTGGTACTCGGGCCGCCGGTTGGGGTCCTTGAGGTACCGGTACAGGGCGTTCCGGGCGAGCGTGAAGCTCCATGTGCGGACCGTGCACTCAAAGGCGAACCTCGGAAGGCCCCGCACCAGGTCGAGGCTGAACTGACTGAAGACTTCCTCCACGCGCTCTTCGGCGCGCAGCTGGTTGTAGAGGAAGCCGGTGATGGCCTCCCCGTACGCCTGGAGGACGGCGACCACGGCTTCGTTGAGCGGCATGGTCCACGGTCCACGCTCGGCGGCCAGGGTCTTGAGGTCGCGGCCAACGGCCACCGCGTGCATCGCGTCAATCCGGCCTTTCACGATGGAGTCGATGCACTTGTGCATTCCACGGCGCGCGACGGCCCTGATGCCCGTGGGTCCGATTGGGTTTCCGCCCAGATCCAGAAACTGCAGGCGCCCGAGGCGGTCGCGGCGCAGCAACTGGTTCAAGCCGGCATCGCCAATGGCGTTGTCGGACAGGGTGAGACGGCGCAGGGCGCGAGCAGCCTTGAGGTGTCCAGCGCCCCGCCCCGTAAGCCCGGCTCCGCTCAAGTGGAGCTCCTGGACGAAGGCCAGCAACCCGCCGCGGACGAGCGCTTCGACGCCGTCGTCGCCGAGCTGCGTCCGGTCGAGTTTGACCCTTCTGAGCCGCCGGAGCGGTGGGATCTCCGCGAGGACGGCCGCGCGTGCAAGTGGGTTCCCGGACAAGTCGAGGTCGCGCAGTTGCCCAGCCACCGGAGCGCTCAACAGGCCGCGCAGCGCGTTGGGGCCAAGGTTGCAGTCCGCCAGGCCGAGCCACTCGAGTGGAGCCGTCGCCAGCGCCGCGGTCAGAGGAGCGGCGGCGCCGTCGCCCAGTGGATTGTCGGACAGGTCGAGCACCTGCAGCCGAGCCATTCGTGGGCCCGCCAGGGCCAAAGGCGCAAGTCCTGCCCCGGTGACCTGGCAATCACGAAGACTGAGTTTCTGAAGCGCGATCGGCGCGGTGCTCAGGGCGGCGCACGTCGGATCTCCGACGGGGTTGGAGTCAAGGTAGAGCCGCTCGAGCTGCGGAACCTGTTGCGCGAGCACCGACACGAAACTGGGTGGGAGGTTGCAGTCGCGCAGCGACAGCCTGCGCAGCGCCGTCCAGGTCGCGCGTTGCAAGCCGTTCGCCACGGCGTCTGCGCATGGATTCTGGCTCAGGTCGAGGCTGGTCAGCCGGCTGGGATCGCAGGCTTGCAGCATGGCGAGGACGTCGGCGGGTTCCGCAGTCGGAGGCCGCCAGACGTTCGAGGCCGCCGACGAGGCGGGCGACAACGGCTCCGGCTCCGGCCAATCCATTGCCCGACAGAACGAGCTCAACCACGGGAGGCGGGCTCGCATCGGCGAGCGCCGCCAAGGCGTCCCCCTGCAGACCGTTGTCTCGCAGATCGAGCGACTGCAGGGTACGCGTCGTTGCCTGTCCAATCTCGCGCAGGGAGAAGGAATCCAGCTCGCAGTTGGACACGTCCAGGTGGGTCAATCGAGCGGTCTGCCGCAGACTCAACAGCGTGCGCAGCTCGTCGGCGCTCAACTCGTGGCCCCTGAGCGCCAAGGACGTGAGCCCCGTGAGACCGTTCAACTCGGCGATGTCTTCAACGATCGCGGCGCGCGTGCGCCTGGGGTTGGACAGGTCCAGGGAGCGGATGACAGGCCACGGCAGCTTTTCCCTGTCGGTCCGGTACCAACGGGCCGCGTCCACCACGCGGTACCGGTCGGGCCACTCGCTCAGCGCCTCGCTCGCCTCACGGACCGCGACATCCAGATCCGCCCCGATATCGGCCAGAACCTCGTACTGGCGCAGGATCCGGTCCCAGCTTTTTGAGCCGGGGCGCGCGGCCAGAGCTTCCGACCATTCCGTCTTGGCATCAGCCATATATCGAGTGTCTCTCCTTGAACGTGGTACGATGGTTCCCGGAGCCATTGTGCCACGACGCCAAGCAAACTCCAGTGATGACGCCCTCGCGTCGCATCTTTCCGAGTGGGCCGAGTCCGTCTCGAGCGACAGTTGGCGCACCGGTGCGTCGGAGCGAGCCGAGGCGCAGGAGCTTGGCCGCGCCAGGCAACACCCCTGGGCGGACCTGTCTCCCGGTGACGATCACGAGGAGCCACCTCCCGTAATCGGTCCGTTCCGTGTCATCGGCCATCTGGGCCGCGGAGGCATGGGCGTCGTCTACCGCGCGGTTCATCTGGAGACGGCCGAGCATGTGGCCGTCAAAATGGTTCGTAGCGTTTACCCGCGGCGAATCGAGCGCCTTCGCCGGGAGATTCGGTCGCTGGCTCGACTGCGCCATCCATTCATCATTCGAATCATCTACTCTGGGGACAGCGATCTCGGGCCCTGGTACGCGATGCCGCTGATGACCGGGGCCACACTGGTTGATCACTGTGGGAGCTACATGGGCACCCGGGTTGATCAAGGCCAGCGCACCGAGGTCGAGCCGGACATGGAGCAGACTCTGCCCGTCGGAGACTTCCTGGGTGCGTTTGAAGAGCCATCCGACGACTGGTGGACCGGGGCGCTGACGTCCAGCCGGGCGAGCGTTGACCCGGCCGACGTGGGCGACCTCGACAGCGAAGTGATCGAGGCCCTTCGGATTGTCCGGCTTCTCTGCGGACCGTTGGCGTACCTGCACGGTGAGGGCCTCGTTCACCGGGACCTCAAGCCGGACAACATCCTCATCAACGAAGCCGGCGTTCCCGTCGTCGTGGACTTTGGTCTGAGTGGTGAGTTTGGTGGGGCGGTGAGTCGCGAGCGCCTTGAGCGCAGAATGGGTGTGGTGGGCACGCCGGCGTATATGTCGCCCGAGCAGATTCGGGGGGACCTCGTGGACGCCCGGTCCGACCTCTACTCGGTGGGCTGCATTCTGTTCGAGCTGCTGACGGGTCGGCCTCCCCACGTCGCGGACACCGTCGAGGAAGTGTTCCGCCGGCATCTCGAGGCACCGGTGGAGCTGCCGTCGGCAGTGCGGGGCCGGCGACTGCCCGTGGAGGTGGACGAAGTGGTCGTCGGGCTCCTGGAGAAGGACCCGCTTCGGCGCCTCTGGCACGCGGATGACCTCGCCGCGCGGCTCGGCGCGATTCTTCAGGGCGCTGGAGTCGCGCTGAACGCCGGCGACGACGAGGTTCCTGTGGCGCGTCCCTACCTGTACCGTCCGGGCTTTGTAGGGCGCGAACCCGAGGTCGAGGTCCTGGGTGAATTGCTGGAGGGGCTGCGCGACGGTCACGGTGCGATCATCCTGGCCGGTGGACCTGCAGGCGCGGGAAAGACACGGCTGGCGTTGGAGGTCGTCAAACGATTGGGGGAGATCGGAGCCCTTGTGCTCGTGGCCGAGGCGGACGCGAACACCCCAGAGCAGCCACTGGGCATGCTGGAGCCGATCTTCGCGAGCATCGCGGACTTCTGCCGCGCCGGCGGGCCCGAGGTCACGGACGAGGTGCTCGGCCACAAACGGGCGATGCTGGCCCGTTTCAGCCCGTCCTTTTCGGGCCTGCCGGGCGCGCACCGCGACGGCGACGGGCAGGAGTCGGTGCCGAGAGTGTTGGCGCGCGCCCGCATCGTCGCCCATGTCTGGCAGCTGATCGCCGTCCTTGTCGCCAAGGGCCCTGTGGTGCTCGTGCTGGACGAACTGCATCTCGCCGACCCCCTGACGTTTGAATTCCTGGCATCGGTGGCCGGGGGGGACCTGGCCGGCCACGTTCCGCTGCTGGTGGTTGGCACCTACCGCCCCGAAGAGGCCCCGCCGGAGCTGGAGCGCCTCCTGCGCACGCCGCGGGTTCGAAGTTTGCACCTGCGGCCTCTGGACGACGCCGCCGTGTCCACGATGGTGGCCAATATGTTGGGGCTGGCGTACCCGCCGCAGTCCCTGGTTCGGTTTCTGACCCAGCGAGCGGCTGGAAATCCCTTTGCTGTGGCGGAGTACCTGGGCACCGCGCTCGAATCGGGCCTCCTGGCCCGTGACGACGGAGGCAGGTGGGTCCTGGACGACAAACTGGGCTCGGCCACGCTGTCCCAATTGGGCTTGCCAACCTCCATCGGGGAGCTGATCCGCGGCCGAATGAGAGCGCTGGCGGGCCCCCTGCAGGAGATTCTCATCGTAGCTTCTGTGGCCGGGGGCCCTGTGGATCCGGACCTGACGGCAGCCGTACTCCAGCGCAATGTGTCTCAGGTGGTGGACCAATTGGGTCTGCTGGTCCGCCGCGAATTGCTCGCCAATGTGGACGGGACCTTCGATCTTGCGCACGACCAGGTGCGCCGGGCGGTGGAGCAGGCGGTCAGTCCCGAGGCCGCGCAGGACATCCAGGTCCGGCTCTGCGCCGTGTGGGCGGTTCGGCGCAGCGAGGGGCGGGCGATTCCGCTCGACCGGTACGCCCGCCACCTGCGCACCCTCGGGCGGGGCGCCGAGGCGGCCGATGTGTTTCTTGAGGCGGCCCGCGCGGCCGCTTCCCGCGGCGCAGTAGAGGTCGCGGGGCCCTGCTACCAGGCTTACTTCGAGCTGTCGTCCGCGTCGGGTGTCCCCAGGTTGGTGGCCACGCGCGAGTGGGTCGAGGGGGTACTTCTGCCGCAGGGGGCGCGGGCGGCTCTGCGAGTGTTGGACGTCGCTGTGCCGCGTGCCCGCGCTTTGGGCGCCCCGGCGGAGCTCGCCAGGCTCCAGCTGCTACGTGGGCGCGCGTGCCGTGCCGATGGCAAGCTGGACGCGGCAGTGGAGGCCTTTGAAGAGTCCGTGGAAGAGGGGGCAGGGCGGCTTCGCCCGGAGACGGTCAACGACGCACGCTGTCGACTGTCCGAGGCGCTGCGGTCCCTCGGGCGCTGGGAGGACGCATCGGCGGTCGCCGCTGTGGCTGTGCGTGCCTCGGCCAATCTGGGCGGCGCCCCCCACGGCGTCGCGCTCGGAGCACAGGCCGGTGTCATCGCAGCCACCGGAGATCTGGAGGGCGCAGCGGCACTCTACGACCAGGCCCTCGGGTTTCACGAGGGCGGTCACGACCTCGACGCGGAAGTGCGCGTCCTGGTCGCCAGCTCCGCCCTGGATTGTCAGCTTGGCCGCTACGCGTTGGCCAGGCAGAAGTTGGAGCGCGCGCACTCCCTCGTGGAGGACACCGGAGACCTCAGGACAGGAGGTTGGGTGTGCGAACGGCTCGGGTGGTTGTCCATGCGCGGCGCCGACGTGAACAGCGCCGTGAAGTACTACAGCGCGGCTGTGGATGCGTTGGGGGCGTGCGGCTCCACGCGCACGCTCGTGGCCGCGCGCGCAGAACTCGCGCGGGCCCACGCGTGGCGCGGAGAGCTCAGGCTCGCGTTTGCGCTCCTCCAGGCCGCGGTCCGGGATGCGGCCACCGACCAGACTGCCGCCGGCGCCATCGCGCGAATGCGCCTCGCAGAGGTCGCCGTGGTACGCGGGGAGCTGACGCTCGCCCAGTCAGAACTTCGCGCTGCGCGCAGCATCGTGCCCAAGCGCCTCCGCCACGAGGTGGAGGAGGTGGGTGTGCAGGTACGGCGGTTGTCCGAGGGCGCGATGTTCGCCGTGGCGGACGCACTGGAGCTCGTCGCCGCTGCGAGGGATGTTCACGACCCCGGGGTTCTGGTCTGCGCCGCAGTGCAGACGGTCCCGATCCTTCGCGATGTGGCTCGTTTTGACGAGGCGGAGTCGCTGGCGGGCGAGGCCATTGCGCTGGCCGCGGGGCTCGGACATGGGTTCGCGGAAGCGCGTCTGTTGTGCGCGCTGGCGACGCAGCATCGGTTTCGTGGCCAGGTGGAGCTCCTCGCAGAGGTGTTGCGGCGGGGGCAGGAGCTCGCCGACCGCATCGGCGACCCCCTCTCGCTCGCCCATCTGGCCTGCGAGCGAGGGCACCTGCACCTCTGCCTTGGCGAGTCTGTCACCGGTGCGCTCGGCGATGCCCGCGTTCGGGTCGAGCGGCTCGATCTGACCGAGGGGGCGGAGTGTGCCCGGCGCCTGGCGGTCCTCACCCGCGCCGTCGCGCGGGGAGGCGCTGGACGGACGTTGGTGCACGGTGCGCGCATCGAGGACTACCCGCCGGCGGTGCGCAGCCTTCTCAAGGCTGGGGAGACTTGATCGCGAAGAACTCGTCGGCGTGGCGGAATCCGAAGCCCACATTGCGGGCAAAGGTGGCGTCGGTCTCCAGGTCGCCCACGTAGAGCGACGCGGAGCGATCGAGGCCATAGGTCTCGATCAGCGCGACCCCGAGTCCCGGCATGGGCTTGCGACACCAACAGCGCACGGCGCCTGCAGGGTGCGGGCAGAAGAGGACCGGGATGTCCTGCTCCAGCAGCTCGTTGGTCCTTGCGAAGCAGGCCTGCGCCGTCGCGAGGTCCAGATCGCCGCGAGCGACCCCGGACTGGTTCGAGACGCCGAGCAGGAGCCAGCCCTCTTCGCGGTACCGCGCCAGCGTCTCTTTGCGGCCCGGAAGAATCCGTACCTCGTCCGGGTTGCGCGGAAACGGCGCCGGGCCCGAACTCTCGCGAAGCGTGCCGTCGTAGTCGAGCACCAATGCCCGCCGGGATTGGTCGGGGTCGACGCGGCGACGGAAGATTTCCGTGTGGAGCGCACGGAAGCCCTCGTCGGCGCTCGGGGGCTCCAGGACGGAGCGAAAGCGATAGATCGCCTGCGGCGGCAGCAATGTCGGGTCGGTCTTCACACCCGCGCTGAGTTCTTCGGGAGACAGCATTCTGCCCTGTCCGCGAAAGATCCTCAGGGATGCGTTGTAGAGGGCTTCTTCCTCGGGAATGTCGATGTGGACGCAGTCCACAGGCAGGCCGTGCCGTCCAGCGACCTCGAGCACACCTCGCCGGCTCGCGCGTGTCGGGTAGGTGTTGTCGAGCACGAAGTGCCGCACGCCCTGCGCCGCTTCCGCCTCCATCGGCGCCAGCAGGTCATCCAGCTTTCCACCGCGGTCGTCGCGGTTGAGGCGGAGGAAGCCGCGGCCCGTCAGCGGGGCGACGCGCGAGGTCTTGCCGGCGCCTGGACTTCCCATGATGACGACGACGCGTGCCGGACCTGGGTCCGGCGAGAATCCATCAAACGCTTCGGTCCTGCGCCCCCGCGCCCACGGGTAGCCCGCGTCGAACAACTCGCCGCGCGAGGAGGGCGTGGCGGCACTGCCGCGGGCACTGCTCTCCCCGGTCGCGCCGGGAATCACCAACGCGTTCGGCGC
>CALBXO010000692.1 GCA_937890335.1 uncultured Pseudomonadota bacterium
TCCTCCGCGTCGCGGTCCAGCGTCAGGCCGCGCTTCCGGGCCTGCTTGCGCAGGAAATTGCCGACTTCCCACTCGCGCAACGGCGCAAACTCCTGGACCACACCGGCCTTTTTGGCGCGCTTGTACAGGGCGCCGGTCTTGGTCAGCGACCGTCCCAAGGACGTGGCCGACATCAACAGGACAGTGGCGGGCGATGGGTTCTGGAGGTAGTCAGCGATGGGCGCGATGTTCGCGGCGGCCATCTGCTGGGCGTCTTTGACGACCACCAGGCGACGACCGCCGAACAGGGCCAGGGTCTCGCAGGCGCCGACAACCTTGTCCCCCTGCGTCTCCTTGCCGCGAAAGTGGTCGTGGTTGAAGTCGTTGAAACCTTTGGGGAGCGCCAACCGAATGACGGCGTCGAGTGCCATGTCCACAAGGAACGTCTCACTTCCGTGGATGAGATAGACGGGCGCGGGTTCCTTGGCCTCTTTGAGGGACCGAAAGAAGTCGCGCGCGGCGTCTGTGGTCTTGGGTCTACGGCTGGCCACGTCTCACCTCCTGGTACCGCGCGGCGTCGCGGAGCTCATCCACGAGCGTGTCCATCGCGTCACGACACGCGCGCCGAGCCCCCGCGCCCCGCGCCAGATGCGCCGCGCCGGCACCCCTGCCAGACCGTACCGCATCTACGCCACGCACTTCGCCCTCGTACACCAGATCTCCGTCTGCGTTGACCGCGCGGACGGCTACGGTGACCTCCAATTCCAGGTCGACGCCACCGGACGCGAGCGCCAGGGGCCGCTCCACGACGTGGCTCACGCGCCCGACGACAACGAGATCGGCCGCCTCCGCGCTGGCTACCCCGGGGTTCACGCCCGTGCCCAGTCGGTCGCGCAGGGTCGCCGCGCAATCGTGACCGAGCCCGACCTCGGCGGTGTCGTTGGAGAATTCAGTGATGGCGACAACCCCCAGAACCTGCGGGCTGCCGGCGGCCACGAAGCCGTAGCCACAACCAGACAAGAGCGCCAGGCCCACGCACGCGGCCATGCGCAGTGTCATCGCGCCCGACGGTAGTAGTCGATGATGATCTGGCGCACCTTGGGCACATCTGGCGTGCCCGGGCTCGCCAGGGCCAGGTACAGGTGGTAGGCGCCGATGGCGCGCACGTAGTCGCTCTGGCGGGCGTAGGCCACACCCAGACCGCGGTAGATGTCGGCGTTCCAGGGATCGTCGTCGGCGGCGCGCTTGTATGCCTGCACCGCGGACCGGACATCGTTTCCGTTCAGGAAGCGATTGCCCTCGGCAATTCGAGCGCGCGCGGACTGTCGGTCACCCGATGGGCGTCCGGCGGACAAGTAGTACCCGGCGTTGTTCATGCGCGCCGCAAGGTCCTCGACCCGAATCCGCAGGCCGAGGGTCTCGAGCCGGTCGCGCTGCAGAATCAACCAGACCTGCGTGAGCACATGGGCCTGTTGCGGCGCCACATCCAGGACCCGGAGGTAGCGGCCAACGGCCTCGTCGTAGCGCTCCTGGTCCGAATAGAAATCACCCACCAGAATGTCGACGGCGAGCGCGCTGCCACCGCGGGAGACCGACTCCTGCGAGTACCGCAGCACCTCCTCCTCCATCCCGAGCCGCGCGTAGGCCTGGGCCAGCCTCATGTAGTGGTTGGGCAGGCTGGGCTCCTTGGCCAGAAGGCCTTGAAGGAACCCTATCTGGCGCGCCCATTTGATGCGCTCCGGGTCGTCATCCTGCGCGGAGACCTGCGCCACACCGCACGCACTGACCAGAACGGCGGCCAGCAGCGCGACGAGCACCCGTGCGCCGCAGCGCTGCGCCAGAAAACGCCCGCCGTTTGTGCGATCGACGCTGTGAAAGAATGAGAACATCGTTGAATGGGGTACCAGAATGACGCGGTCCACGGCAACCCCGACGACACCATGACTCACCGCAGATCCACGTCGAGATTGGTGGTTGCGCCCGCAAGAATCCGCACTTCGTAGCTGCGGTCCAGCTCCTCACTGACGAATCGGATCTTGTGCGTTCCCACACGCAGCGGCAGAGCGGCGACCGGCGTGTCCTCACCCGTATCCCGACCGTCCAGATACACGCGAGCCGCCGGCGTACTCTCCACGCGCAGGTACCCCATCTGCGCTTTGTCGAAGAAGATGTCGCGCCACGGCACGGCGCCCACGTGTTTGTCGACGGCCCTCTCAAGGATGGTCAGGCATACGGAGAGGCGCCCATCGGCCGCGCCGTGGGGATCGTCCGCCATGACACGCCCCTCGCCCAGTCCCCGCCACGTGACCGCGTACAGGTCGCGCCCGCGGCGCCGCCGACTGTCGTTGAGCTCCGCCAGGCCACACCCGCGCAGCGCGTCCACGACAGCGGCCGCCTCCTTCTGGTCCAGGAGAACCAACCGGTGACGGTGTCCGTAACCGCCCACGTAGTGCTTGACCACAGACAAGGTCGCCGCGCCCCCGTCCACCTTGAACGTGGTGCGAATCCGGTCCCACGCCAGCGCGCGCCCCGTCCTCTCGACCTCGACACGAAGGGGCGGGAGATCCTGCGAGTGCGCAGGTCTCGTCACGAAGCTCAGGGCAATTGCTCCCAGGACAAGCCCACAAAGAACAGCTGCCGAGCGTAGTCGGTGTCCCGCGTCCCGAACTCCTGGGCGTAGAGCGAATAGCGCAGCACAACCCCGACGGAGTCCACCAGGTTGCGGGCCAGCTCCAGGACCAGTGTGTTGCGGTTGTCGTCGTCCACGGCCAACGTCTCGTCCAGGAAGATCGGGTCCGCGTACTGGGTCCGCTGCAGGCCCAGCCGGACGCTGCCGTACAGTCCCGCGAAGAGCGGCGAGGTGAGGGTCAGCGCACCTCCCAGCCGCACGAGCGACTGGCCGTAGCTGTTCGAGTCGTTCGCGTACCATGTTCCTACCGCGTCGACGATCACCGGTCCCCGGTATGACAAACCACCCGACAGGAAGATGGCACGATCCCGGCGCAGTGTCCCATCACCATCTGCGAGTACCTCTCCGCCGCTGCGCGTCGTCTCCACAAACCGAACGGTCCGGTAGTCCCGCAGCGCGCGGGTCGCACCCAGGTCGAGCGTCCACTCCTCAGCGATGCGCCAGGAAGCGCCCGCGTCGAACGACGGCCCGGAATTGCTCAGGCGTCCGTCGGGCTTGTAGAGAAACCGCCCCTGCGCCGCGCCGGTGTGGAGCGTCAAGGCGCCGAGTTCCACCCCCAGCCCCGCCCCGGCCTGCGCCCGGAAATAGTCCCGACGGTGACCTTTCTCCGTCCGATCCTTCGCGCTGGCGGACGCATAGACGAACAGCCACCGCGCGTCCCACTCCGTCAGCGGCAAGACGGTCCACCGCGCCTGCAACGCGTTGATCAGCGTGTCTTCGCTACCATGGGACTCGTAGAATTTGCCGCCGCTGCGAAACCCGGCGCTGAGCTGCTGGCTGCGCCCCGAGACGCCAACGCCGTCAATCCGCAAGAAATAGCGACCGAGAAGGCCTCCCGCCGTGTCGGTCCCTTCGGCGCGCTCTGGGTTGGAGTCGGCCTCCATCCCGGCCTCGAGCTCGATGGTGGGGGTCTGCGCGAGCGCGACCTGCGCCGAGAGCAAAATCAGGGCTGCCGACACCGTCGACAGCCCTGCGAGGGCGCCCCTTTTGCGAGGGGGCTCAGAACTCATCGGCCAACCGCTTGAGCTGGGTGGACCGCCGCTCCAGTTGTTGCGACTTCTTCTCCAGCTGCTCCCGCTCGCGCTTTGCGCGCTGGAGCCGGCCTTCCAGGCTGTCGTCACCGGGCTCCACGCCCGCGCCGGCCCCGGACTCAACCTCGCCGGTTACGACCACGGAGTTGCCGGCGAAAGGATCGATCGGCGCGCCCGTCCCCGGAAGCACGTCCACCGAGCCCACGACGCCCCCGCCCCCGCCGCCGTCACCCGGAGGCTCCTGGGCGGCGCCATCATTGCGCTCCGGACCCTCACCGGGGCTCGGGTCCGCGGCGTTGTCCGCGTCCAGCTCAGCGTCGTCGGACTCCGGCGCCCCGGCGGTCGCCTCGTCCCCGGCAAACGCACCGTCGTTGTCCGTGTCATTGCCGCCCGTCAGCCCGACGTTGTCGCCGTTGCCCACGCCCTGGCCGTCCGTCCCTGCGCCAGACTTCGCGCCCGCGTTGCGACCAGCGACGCGCCGCCCGCCCTTCTGCGCCTCATCGAAGAAGCTCTCCTGGTCCCGGAAGCTGCGCGCCTTGCGGCGCAGCCGCTTCTGAGACTCCAGGTCGGCGATGCGGCCATCCAGCGATTGGATCCGGTCCTCGAGCTTACGGTTGGCGTCGTCGAGCTCGGCAGCAGCAGCGCGCGCCTCCTCCGGGTCTTCCTGCGCGATGTCGAGACTGGGCAGGTCGGCCAGGTTCAGGTCCGGCGTCGCCACTGTGGGCGCCACATAGGCGTGCCGCGTCTGTCGAAGACGGTTCATCTCGGCGATGACCGCGGCACGGTTGCTGCCCGTCCCCGACACCAGCGCGGCCTCCAACCGGGTCAGGCGCTCATCAAACGCGCCGAGCACCTCGCGCCGCGCCGACGCCAGCTCGGACTCCACCGCACGGATGCGCGACTGGAGCTCGTAGAGGTCATCCGCGGTCGCTCGACCCCGCTTGAGCAGGTTCTGGAGTTCGATGTCGGACAGGACGTTCTGACCCCCGCGAGCACGCTTTCGGGCGGCGATGTCGTCGGTCAGCTTTGTGTAGGTCGTCTGAAGCGCCCTGCGCCGGTTGCGCAGAGTCTCGAGCTCCTGCGCCAGCTGTCCAAACCGAACCGACGCCGCCTCCAGATCCACACCCTGCGCCGCCACCGGAGCGGGCAACGCCACCGCCGAGGCGAGGCTACCCAGCGCGAGTCCGAACCCGAGGGTCCATCGCATCAGCAGGGCGCGCAGTGTTGTGTTTCTGTGTGTCATCATCTTGTCCTGACCTTGGCCAGTGCAACGCCGGTGCCAGATCGGGATGCCCACAGTCAGGGGATCTGCGGCTACGCGGGACACCAGATTTCCGCGATCGCGTCGCCGCAGCCTCAGAAATCTGACACCGCGGCCTCACTCCAGAATGGCCTCGTCCACCCCGTACTTCTCGAGCTTGTAGTAGAGCGCGCTGGTCTTGATCCCCAGCAGGCGTGCGGTCTCGGTTTTGACGCCGCGCGCCTTCCGGTAGGCCCGGACGATGAGCTGGTGTTCGAGCTCTTCGAGTATCTCGGGCAGCGACCGCTCACCCTCCGGGACCTGGAGCAAATCACCCCGCGGCGCGCCAAGGATATGGGCCGGCAGATCGTCGACCTCGATGAGCTCCCCCTCCGCAAAGACCAGGCTCTGCTCGATGATGTTCTCCAGCTCGCGCACGTTGCCGGGGAACGGATAACCCTCCAGGACCTTCATCGCCTCGGCGCTCATGCCGCTGACCTCGGATCGCGTCCGGCGCGCCAATTTGGCGATGAAATGGGCCGTCAGCAGCGGAACGTCCGAGCGCCGGTCGCGCAGGGGCGGAAGCGTCAGAGGGATGATGTGCAGCCGGTAGAACAGGTCCTCCCGGAACTCGCCGGTGGCCACAAGCTTTCGCAGGTCCTTGTTCGTGGCCGTGACGACGCGGACATCCACCTGCAGCGTCTCCTCACCGCCCACGCGTTCAAACTCGCGCTCCTGGAGGACGCGCAGCAGCTTGAGCTGGATGGACGGCGAGATGTCGCCAATCTCATCCAGAAAGATGGTGCCTCCGTCGCCGAGCTCAAAACGGCCGATCTTGCGCTTGTGCGCCCCGGTGAACGAACCCTTTTCGTGTCCAAAGAGCTCCGACTCCAGCAGAGTCTCCGCCAGGGACGAACAATTGACCTTCACGAACGGCCCCTCGGCCCGCGGGCTTGCGTTGTGGATGGCGCGTGCGACGAGCTCCTTGCCTGTGCCCGATTCGCCGTACACGTAGACCGTCGAGTCGGTCCGGGCGACCTTTCGCACGGTCTTGAACACGCGCGTGATGGCGTCCGACTCACCCACGATCTCGTCAAAGTCGTACTTGCCGGTGACCTCCTCCATGAGCTGGGAGTTCACCTCCCGCAGGCGCTCATTGTCCCGCTGGGTCGCCTTGACCTTGAGGGCCTTCTCGACCTTGGCGCGCAAGAGGTCTGGCGGGAACGGCTTTGTGATGAAGTCGAACGCCCCTTCGCGCATCGCGTCGACGGCGACCTCGATGGTTCCAAAGGCCGTGATGATCATCACCAGAGCGTCGGGATCTTTGCGCCGGATTCCACGCAGCACATCAAGGCCGGTCACCTCGTCCATCTTCAGGTCGGAGATGGTGAAGTCGATGTCGTGGCGGCCCCAAAGGACGAGGCCCGCAGACCCGCCGGAGGCGGTCCACGCGGTGTGGCCCATCTTGCGAACCACCTGCGCGACGCCCTCACGCAGAGTGTCGTTGTCGTCAATGACGAGAATGTTGGCCAATCGTGCCTCCCTAACCGAGCCATCCCTCTGGAACGACCATCTTAGCGCGTTCGATCTCGTGCTTGAAGGGCAGGATCACCGCCATGACGGTACCCTCCCCTTCCGTGGAGGCAGCGGCGAGCCCGCCGCCATGCTCTTCCACGACCTTCCGCGCGAAGGCCAGGCCCAGACCCGACCCCTTCTCCTTGGTGGTGTAGAACGCTTCGAACACTCCGGCCAACTTCGCCGCGGGAATTCCGGCGCCGTCGTCCTGTACGAAGACGGCGCGCCACGGACCGCCCGTCGCTGAGGTTGGCCAGAGCACCTCCTGGGCGTCGAAGCGGCCCAGCTCCGCCAGGTCGTCCGGGCCGCGCACCTCGCGTGCCAGCAGGGCCACTGTCCCGTCGTCCCCGGTCGCCTGGCCCGCGTTGCGCACCAGGTTGATGAGGACCGCGTGGAGCTTCTCCTTGTCCGCTGTAATCTCAAGGCCGTCGGGTGCGTCGCACTTCAAGGTGCAGGCGACATCCCACGCCAGGAGCTGTGTCAGCTCCCCGAGGAACTCCGTGGCGTCAAATCGCTTCCACTCCAGCGGACGGCGGCGCGCGTACTCGAGGAAATCGTTGACCACGCGCTCCAGGTATTTCAGCTCGCGCCGTACCTTGGCGACGTAGCCGGCGCGCTCGGGCTCGTCCTCGAGCTCTTCGGCGAGCAGCCCGCAGAACAGCTCCATGCCACCCAGTGGGTTGCGGACCTCATGCGCGATGCCGCTGAGCATCATCTGCATCTGACGATCGCGGTCGATGATGTCCTGTCGCATGTCGTTGAACGCGTTGCCCAGCGTCTGGAACTCGTCGCGCCGGGTCATGGCTACCGGTGTCTCCAGGTCACCCGCGCCAAAGCGGCGGCTCGCCCGCACCAGCACCTCGATGGGCTCGGTGATGGAGCGGGCCACGAGCAGGGACATCAGCACGATGGCCAACAGGACCAGGAGCGCCGTGGCCAACATGACGGTCTGAAAATTCGTGATGATGGAGAAGAACGCGGCGCTGCCCTCCACGCCCACCGCCGCGACCACCTCGCCGTTGTGGACGATGGGCGCGTAGCCGTTCTTGTAGCGAGTCCCGTCCTCACCGGTGAACAGGACGGAGCTGGACGCCTCACCGGGTGGGGTAAAAACCCGCTCCATCTCGACGCGGTCCGCCTCGATCTCGAACAGAGGATCGCCAAAACCGATGTCGTCGCGGGTGTCGACCAGGCTCTTGAGGTCGGGATCGAAGACGAAGACGCGCCGCACACCCGTGGCATCGCGTACGGCGATCAGTTTCTCGCGCAGCCTTCCGAGGGTGCTCTCGTCGTCGGCAGTCAGCTTCGCGAGGCGGCGCGGTTCACCGCTGGGCAGGGAGCCCACGGTCGTCTGGGCGACGGCGCTCAGACGCTGGCCGAGTTCATCCTCAAGACTTGCGCGCGCCTCGCGGTACACGAGGAAGCCGGCTGCCGCGAGGAGGATGACCGTGGGCAGAAGGTACGCGAGAATCAGGCGGTTACGAATCATTTGTGGTACCGTACGGGAGTGCCACTCGGCCGATACCACGTCAAGACCCGTGAGTTGATGCAGCTGGAGCGAAGGCTCCTCGCCGCTCTCTGCCGGGACCCGGAGCTCCTGGACAGTCGCCACGAAGCACAGCTTCGATGGGCGTTGACGCTTGCCCGCACCAGCATCCTGCGCGCGCCGGGCGGCCAGGACGTGCATCTGAGCGACGAATTGACGCCGTTCCGCGAGTGGCTGACCACGCGGCTGGCCGAGGCCCTGCCGAGCTCGACCAAGGTCGATGGTGCCCGGCTGCGCAACCTCATCCCCAGCGCCACGCTGCGCCTTGTCGCCGCCCGGCGTAAGGTGCTGGAGAACCACGTTGACTCCTTTGGAGCCGAGCATCTGGACCAGGAGCTGCGCCACAAGAAGCTCGTCCTCGTCCTCGGTGGCGGCGGTGGCAGCGGATTCGCGCACCTCGGGGTCTTTCAACTGGCCGAGGAGCTCGGTCACGTGCCTGAGCTCATCGTCGGCGCGTCCATGGGGAGCCTGATGGGCCTGTTCCGGTCCGTCGAGCGCTCGTACAGCACGGCGGCCATCACCCAGACCGTCCCCGGAACCTTCGACCTCGCGCGGGTCTTTCGACCGTTCAACGGCGTCACGCGTTTTGGGATGCCTGGGGCGTTCCACATGCAGCTGTTGCGCGTGGCCAGCCAGGCACTCGACGACTTTGTGGGCCGGACACGGCTGCCGTTGTTCAGCGAGCTCCCGATCCGCCTGGAAGTCATCGCCACGGGCGTCCGGACCGGATTTCACTACTCGCCCGCCCTCGAGCGCGAGATCAACAGCGCCGACGCGACGTTCTCACCGTTCGCCCTGCGACGTCGCATCAAGATCTTCAGCGGCGTCGTCAGGGAGCTGACCGCCAACCCGCGGCTGCTGCGCATGATCGTCTTTGGGCGGCAGGACGGAACCAGACACCTCAACGCGGTGGAGGGCGTGGGCTTCAGCTGCGCGGTGCCGGGCCTGTTCTGCTACGACGTCTTCCACGACGACCCGCAGACCGTGGGCATCCTGGAACGCCTCTTCCGCAAGCACAGGCTGTGGCGCGCGACCGACGGCGGCGTGATCAGCAACGTCCCTTGCCGGCCGGCGTGGGAGTCGGTGATGCAGGGCAATATCGGCACGCGTAATACCTATATCTTTGCCGCCGATGTCTTCGCCCCGACCTCTTCGCCGTCGAGCTTGTGGTGGAACCCCATCCAACAGTTCACGCGACCTGTGGTCGCCGCGAATCGACCGTTCTGCGACTACCTCAAAACGTTCCGGCGACCGCCCAGCCCACTGAACCTCAGCCCCTCGCGCGCCAAACTCGTCAAGATCGTCAGCCGGGCCCGTGCAGAGCTCGATGCGGACGCTCCCGTGATGCGCAAAGCCCTGACTCCGCTTCCCCCGCTGGACCACGTCACGCCCTGACCTGCAGATTTGCAGCGGGGCGCTCGCGCACTACAGTGAGCCCATGATCCGAATTGGTTTGATCCTCCTCGTGGTTGTTGCGGCGGGCGCGTGCAGCCTCGGCGGCGACCTGGGACCTGGGTATGTCTCCCCCGAGTCCGACGCTGCTGACGAGCAAGACGCAGCCGGCGTGTCCGACGGTGACGCCGGCCCTGACGGCAACCTCGACACCGGCGGGCCCGACGTCGGCCGGGACGACGCCGACGCGCCGGATACGCCAGATGCGCCAGATACGCCGGACGCACCCGACGCGTCGGATCCGTCGGACACGCCCGACGCGCCGGACATCCCCGGGTGCATGGATGAGGATTCGGATGGGTTCCTCGTGGGCGAGGGTTGCCAGCCGCTGGACTGCGACGACGGCACCAACACGGTGGGTGGACCCACCGTTTGGTTTCGCGACGCGGACATGGACGGGTGGGGCAACGACCTCAGCAGCGTCACGAGCTGCTCCCATCCCGACGGGTTCGTCGACCAGGCCGGCGACTGTGAGGACGGCGATCCGGCCATCGCGCCCGGGCTGCCCGACATCTGCGACGACAAGAACAACGACTGCGATGACGACGAGGAAGAAGACCCAGACCTGTTGTTCTATCCCGACGAGGACGAGGACGGCTACGGCGACAAATTCGCCACGCCGGAGGCCCGCTGCGAACACCCGGAATGGGTGCTCGACAACACGGACTGCGACGACGGCACCTCATTGGTAAATCCGCAGCGGGACGAGGACTGCACACGCATCGACCGCAATTGTGACGGCGACCCCTTCGCCGGGGCACCAGACGAATCGCAGTGGTTTCGGGACATGGACAACGACGGCTTCGGCAACCCGGAAGTCTTTGTCTTCGCGTGCGAGATTCCCGACGGCCACGTGGCCAACGACCGGGACTGCAACGACGCCATCACGGCCATCAACCCCGACGCCGACGAGCTTTGCGACAACGTAGACCACAACTGCGACGACGATCCCCGGGCGGACGCCATCGACCAGCGGGTCTGGTACACAGACGGCGACCTGGACGGCTTTGGCCTGGATGCGTCCGCCACCTCCGCCTGCGACCCGCCTCCCGATCACGTCAGTGTCGGTGGCGACTGCGACGACATCAGGATGGACGTGTTCCCAGGGAGTCCGCTGCGCGACGAGCCCGGTGACGGCGTCGACGCGGACTGCGATGGGAACGACGCCTGTCTGGACTACGGGTGTGACGCCCGCCCGGACCTGGTGGTTGGCTCTGCCGAGGCACCGTACCTCCTGCGTGGCTCGGGCGACGGCCTCGACTTCGTTGAACCGGTCTCCCTGCTCGTCGCCCCCTACGCTACTGGGTTTGTGGCAGATGGAGATTTCAACGGCGACGGTTGGATCGATCTGATGTTCGTGTACGGAAACGACCGGGGAGGGGACGAATTCCTCGGACGGACTGAGGTGCTGCTCGGCGGTCGCGGAGACAGACAATTCACCCCGACGTGGACATTCGGCACGTCAAACGCGGAGTTCGCGCTGGTCGCCGACATCAACGGGGATGAAAAGGACGACGTCGTAATCGCGGAGACGCCTCAAGTGGACGAGAACAACAACCTCAGATCGCAGCCGTCGCTTCGATTTGGGGGCACGGAAGGCTTTGAGGACCTCCACTCCGTCGCGGACGGGGCCATTCACTGGGTCTCTGCCGGCCACCTGGACCAGGACGACGACCTCCTCGACCTCGTCATCTCCCCCGCCGAGGGCAACGCGTACATCCTGAGGAGCAGCCAGGACTGGTCGCAGGACCAGGGGGTCGTGCTCGCGGCCAACGAGTCCCGTTTCAACCTCGTGGCAGACTTCGACAACGACGGGAACAGCGACATTCTCATCGTAAACGCCGGCGGCGAAGCGGTGATCCACGACCTGTATTGGGGCCCCGAGTTTACCCCGTCTTCGTCGTTCGCGACCGCCACCTCCGACCACGCGGCGGCCATGGACATCAACGGCGACGGCTACCTGGATCTGGCCTTCGCGACCCGGGCAGATCCAGTCGCTGTCTTTGTCACGTCGGGCGCGCGGACCTGGCGGCAGCACGAGGGCCTCTCCGGTGGCCCCTCCCGAAGAGTGGCCTGGGGGTGGGAGTCCAACCGACCCCTCCTCGCGGCGCCGGGTTACAACTTTGAGAACCAGTTTCTCACCTCGACGTATGTCTACCGCGTCACATCGGCGCAGCTGGACGGAACGATCACCGTCGCCCACCATCTCTATGGCGAAACGGGTCAGGCGTCGTCACTGATCGTCGGTGGCTTCGACGGTAGCGGGAACGACCAGGTGGTCTGGGGGAACGTGACGGGGTCGGGAAGATTCCTTCAGACGCCGCAAATGCGACCGATGGAGTTCGGCCGGAACGTGGCTGCGATCACACGGCTGGGGACCCGATAGGTAAGTTCAGGAGGCCTGGCGGGCGTCGTCGTCATCGTCGCCCATTTGATCCCGGAGGCCGTCGTTCTCCTCCCGCAGGTTGCGCACACGCCGTTCCAGGCGGTCCAGCTCCCGCTTCAGGTCGGCGAGGTCGTCGCCGGTGGCGACGTCGAGCTGTTTGGCCAGCACCCGCCGGGCCTCGGCCAGGTCACGCTTGACCCGCAGCCCTGTCGTGACGGCGCGAAACACGGCGGTCT
>CALBXO010000693.1 GCA_937890335.1 uncultured Pseudomonadota bacterium
GGCGGGCCGTCGTCATCAGGGTCCGAGAGGACATCATTGTTCCCGGCAGGTGGGGTGTCCCGGTCCTGATCCTCGGCCACGGTCGCGTCCAAAGCGGGGTCAGCCGCATCGTCCGGCGGGGGCGGCACCTCGAGACACGCGGGAAGCAACGTGATGACGAGCGCCATCGCCGCCGGAAGTGCGCAACGGCCGCGCACCACGCGGGCGTCGTTGGCGCCGACCCGCGACGGCGTGTCGGGGCGATGATTTTGGTTGGTTTCTCGCATGGCTGCCTCTTTCGGTAAGGCCAGCGTGGTCGCCGTGGAACGGCATTGCACCTTAAATCCAGCTGAAAAGGCGTCGGTTATCCGTTGCGGCGAAGGACTCGATCGGCTGTACTGCACGGCCTGCCGCAGCCGCGGCGCCCAGGAGGAAGATGCTCCCCACAGCCCCCAGTGATCCGGCGCTGCGAGAACTCAGAGTGGACGGGCGGCCCGTCATGTACACGAGCGAGGGGCGCGGCGAACACGTTGTGCTCGGCATCCATGGGTGCCCGGGCTCGGTCCGCGACTTCCGGTGGATGGGACCTTGTCTGGCCCCGGATGTCCGCTTTGTCCGCGTGGATCTTCCTGGATTTGGCCAGACGCCGCTGCGCAGCTTTCCGGACCCGTCCTTCGGCGGGCGGGCTGACTTCCTTGTCCGTCTGTTGGACGCGCTTGAGGTGGATCGCGCGACCGTGGCCGGACACTCCGCAGGCGGACCGTTGGCGCTGGAGCTGGCCGCGGCGCACCCGTCGCGGGTCAAAGCGTTGGGCCTCATCGCAGCACCGGGTGTTACCCCCCACCGGGCGGTGCGGAAGTACGCGCGCCGCAAGTGGTGGTCACGGGCGCTGCGCGTGCCGATCCTCATGCAGATTCTCGGCATTCCCCTGCGCAACGGTTTTGAGAGCTCCGGCTTCCCCAAGGGCCTGCCGGCCTACACGCTGCGCCAGTCGATCCACATCGTCGCGCAGTTTGATTTTGAGCGGACCCGGCGCAACCTGGCCAAGGTCGCATGCCCGACCCTCGTGGCGTGGGCACAGGACGACCGATTCATCGAGGATTCCATCAGCCGCGAGCTGGCAGAACTCGCGCCTGACGGGCCGCGTTTGGTGTTTGCAGAGGGTGGGCACTACGTTCAGAAACACGGCGCCGTGGAGATTGGCGCAGCCCTGATCGAGCTTGCTCGCGCGTAGAGTCGCGATTGCTGGCCTGGGGTGTTCCGCGGCGGGCAACGTGGCCCGGGGGTCCAGGAACGTCGCAGGCGGGTTGCCGGCGCGTGGTTTTCTGCGCGCAACCCGTCTGCTAGGTTCCCGATCATGAAAGCGTTTCCCATTCTGGCTCTCCTGACCGTGTTTGCCTGCGACGACGGTGGATCGGGAACCACATCCCCTCGGTCCGACGTTGGCGCGGCCGACGCAGCGGGTGACGCCGAGCCCGATGCTGGGCCTGAGGACGGCGGCGATGAGGCAGACGTCGGCGCGGCGGACGCTGCGGGCGACGCCGAGCCCGATGCTGGGCCCGTGGACGGCGGCGCTGAGGCAGACGATGTCGCGGCCGATTCGGCTCTCGAAACCGACCCGGAGACCCTGGGCGTCTGCGGCGACGGGCAGGTGGACGAGGGCGAGAGTTGCGACGACGGCAACGAGGTCGACGGCGACTACTGCTCCAGCGATTGCCTCGCCGAGACCGGCGCCTGCGGGGACGGAACCCAGCAGGAGAACGAAAACTGCGACGACGGGAACGTGGCCCCTGGGGACTATTGCAGCGTGGACTGTCTGGAAACCACGGGCGCGTGCGGGGACGCGGAGGTCCAGGGCAACGAGGCGTGCGATGACGGCAACACAGACCCCGACGACTATTGTGCAAGCGACTGCCAGTCAGTGACGGGCGCCTGCGGAGACGGCACCACACAGGTCAACGAGGCGTGCGACGACGGCAATGAGAACCCGAACGACCATTGCGCGGCCGACTGCCAGGCCGTGACCGGGCGCTGCGGTGACGGGCAGGTGCAGGGCAACGAATCCTGCGACGACGGACAGACGCAGGACTGCGCGGGCACGCACAACGGTGGCGACGGGACGTGTGTACCATTGGGGCAATGTATCCAGGGCTACATCGCAGACAACCAGGGCAATTGTGTCCGCAACCCCACCGGGTTGACGGTGCCCTGCGAGAACGGCCCCGGCTGGACGGTGTGGCGCTTCCACTACGATCGCGGCTCGGACAGCGCGCGCATCGATGTGTGGGACGCCACGTGTGAGTACAGCTTTGCGCCCAACAGCGCCTGCAATGTGCGCGAGGTCTACCCCGGCTTTGGCGATCTCCAGCGCACGGGCGAGAACTACCCAATCACCACGAGCCGCGAGTACATCCGCGTGCGTTTCAGCGCCACCGGGCTGAGGTTCTCGGAAGCCACGCTCCACCTGCGGGGCCGCTCCTACTCCACCAATTCCAGCACGACCATCCGTGCGTGGTCGCCGCTGTATGGGGACCAATTGGGTGGCCCAGTGGACAACGATTTCAACTACGAGTGGTACGCCATGGACTGGTCCGATTACCTGCGTCCGTCGGACTCGCCGGGGCTGACCGCGGTGCAGATCTATGCCCAGGGCGGCTCTGGGCGCCTGGCGGTGGCGGGTATGGAGCTGTGCGTGCAATGAGCGTGACGATCACGCGGATGCGCAGGCGGCACATCGAGGCGGCGCTCGCCATCATCCGCGCGCACGACAAAGACGACGCGAAGGCCGCGAAGACGTATTTCGCCCGAAAGGCGCGCTCGCGGAAGCGCTGGAGGGCCACATCGGCCCGGCATTATGTCGCGCTGGACGACAACATGGTGGTGGGCGTCTGCGGCGTGGACAAAGACGTCGAGGAGGGCGTCGACGTCTGGTGGCTCGGCTGGTTCTACGTGGACGCGTCTTCACGCGGCGGCGGGGTCGGCAAGGCGCTGTTCGACCGGTCTGTGCGGTTCGCCCGGAAGCACGGCGCCAGGAAGCTCTTTGTGGACACGGGAAGTGGGAAATCGTACCGGCGCGCGCGAGATTTCTACGCCGGGCAGGGCGCGGTGGAAGAAGGGCGGCTGCGGGACTTCTACGGGGCGGGCGACCACATGGTCATCTACGGGCTCGCACTCAGCGGAAAGTGACAACGAACGGCGCCGCCTGATCCACCTGCTGTGGGCCGATGTAGCCGCGGCGCTGCAGGCGATGCATCAGGTAGCCGAGCTGCTTGGGCCACCATCCGGTGCGCGGCGTGGCCCCCGCGCCCTTGAAGCGCGCGGCGCTGCGGGGTGACGGCTTGAGCGTGGCCAGGAAGGCGCCCTCTAGCGGTGTCAGCTGGGATGCGTGCTTCCCAAAGTAGTATTTTGCGGCGTGGGCGATCCCGTAGACGTCGGGGCCAAACTCAATACAATTCAAGTAGAGTTCAAGGATCCGCTCCTTGGGAATCACGTCCTCCATCCGCCAGACAATCAGCGCCTCCTCCAGCTTGCGGGCCAGCGTCTTTCGGCGCGTCAGGAAGAGATTCTTGACCAGCTGCTGGGCGATGGTGGAGCCGCCGTACGCAAAGCGGCCCTTCTCAAAATTGCGCCGGAGTGCGGCCCTCACGTGGCCCACCCGCAGCCCCCCTTCGTGTCGGAAGCCGACCTGTTCGGTCATCCACGCGGCGGCCGAGACAGACGGCGGGATCGCCTTGATGCGCACCCATCGAGAGCTGGAGGGCCCCACCATGATTCCACCGTGGGACGTCCCCTCGCGCACCTCCTGCTCGAAGTCCCCGGCCAGGTAGTCCGGGGAGTAGGGGCCGAGGTCCGTGAGCGCACACGTGCCGGGCAGTCCCTCGATGTCGAGCTCCAATGTCCAGGCGTTGCGGAGGTCCACCGCAAAGTGGGCGCGAGGCGCGAAGCGTCCCTTGGCCCGGATGTGCGGCCCGATGCGCGGCACCAGTCCCGCCGGCAGCGAGCGCAGCCCCACCTCACAGTCAACCTCGTCTACGTGGGCGTCCACCGTGATCGCCAGCGGGTCCACGCCTCCGAGGACGTTCCTGGCTTCCGCCACAACCTCCAGCCGGACCGGGTCCTGCGCTGTGCCGTGGGTCCAGACGGCGGTGCGGACCGACAGGCGATCCTCAAACTTCTCGTCCGCAGGTGCGTACAGCGCCTCCACGTGCAGCTGCCCGCCCGGTGCGATGGGGGTGGCGGAGACCGGGGGCGCGTGCACGTAGCCGGATTGTAGCGCGAGGTCCGCCGTGACGCGCAGCGCCTCCCGCGGACTCAAGGGCCGCACGTAGCGCCGCCGTACCAAGGGCACAACCGCACGCCATTGCGCGCCAGGTTCCACGGTGATCTGCCCGCTCACCGCGCCGCCCATGGACCAGTTTCCTGGAAGGGGAACAAGCCCGTTGAGGGCCCCGAGCTGGAAGTTCTCGAGCTCGATGTGGGTGCTGGCCTCGCCGGCGCTGCGCTCCACCGCGAACCTCCCGCCACGCCAGGTCGCCTCCAGGCGGGCGCGACCGGATAGGACGCTCGCGTTCACGTGGTCGAGCCGGACGGCGTCCTCTATCTCGATGGTGCCGTCCTCCAGCGTGATTCCGTCCAAACGCGACAAGAGCCGGTCAAAGTGGTCACGGGGGTCCGAAGCGGCGCCGGGCTTGGCGCTGGCGCTCCGCTGCGCGCGCAGGAGTTTCACGCGGGGTTGAAGAACGAGCTTGTTGCCGTCCCCGTCGAGTGCCACGGAGTCTGCGCGCAGTTCGCCGGTCCACTTGGATGTGCGCAGGGTCGCCTGGATGTCGGAGACGCGCACCCGCGTGCCGTCGTCGCCGTGATCCAGCACGATGCGACCGGCGCGCGCCCTGGTCACTGCCGGGTTGAGGGTGGCGAGGTCAAACCCGCCCTCGGCCACGGCCTCAGCGTGGACGCGCATGCCCACGCTGCGCACGGTGCCGGACAGTGCAGTTGGACGGCCGCAACCCTCAGCACAGGTCCCCGTCCACACGGTCTCGGTCTGGCGACCCTCCAGCTGGGCGCGCGCCCCGATTGCCTCGAGGCGGACGCTGGGAACCGGACCCGGCAGACCCTCGACGGCAACCTTGCCATCCAGGATGTACAGCGCCACTTTGCGCGCGGGCCACAGCGGTTCTGGCCCCTCCCCGAGGGACGACAGCGCATGGCGCACGGCGACGACGGCGGGCTCCTCAGGCGCAATGTTGCCGGGCAACACCGGCTTGGTCACGACAACCGCCGGCCGGGTCAGCAGTACGCTGGCCGGGAGGGCCTGTCCGCGCACGGCAGACTTCAGCGTCCAATCCACCCGCACTTGCTCGATTTCTGCGCGGTTGCCGCCCGGGTCAAAGGCCCGAAACTCATCGATGCGAAGTGCCGCGTCCCATCCCAGGTGGAACTGCTCCCAGGCGACCTCGACGCCGCGGGAACGCGCCTGCGACTGCAGCTCGGCCGCCATCTGCTGCTCGGCATAGTGACGCCCGGCACACACCGCTGCGATCCCCGCGGCGGTGGCGAGGACGAACGTTGGCCCAAAACGGCGGACGCTGTCACGGACGCGACCCATGCAGCCAAGATGGCCTGATTGCTCAGATCTGTCATGTTTTGGTCGTCGGCCAGCCCCGCGCCGGGCGGCGGTCACCTGGGCTGGGCGGGACCTGGACCGCGGTAGACACGTGGGACGCCATGGGACACCGTCTCGTCTGTGAATGGGTGGCACCATCAGGTGATCGAGA
Organism: uncultured Pseudomonadota bacterium; assembly: GCA_937890335.1. Lineage (GTDB taxonomy): Bacteria > Myxococcota_A > Bradymonadia > Bradymonadales > CALBXO01. The sequence goes on from CALBXO010000693.1 coordinate 5,754, forward strand.
GGAAGCTCGTCCGCGCCGCGTGCGCGGTCGTCCGCGCAGAGGCAGACCGGGTGGGCATCCACGCCCGGGCTCCCTTTGTCACGGAGCCGAGTGACGACCCGCGCTTTCTTGCGCTTCAGGCCGCCTGTTTCCGCCGTTCGGAGCTCGACGACCTGCGCGCGTCACCTGGGCTCCATGCGCTGCTGCGCGAGGTGTTTGGCGGGGACTTCGTGGCCGGGCAGGGCGATGTCGTGCGTGCAGTCCCCCCGTCGTCCGCGCCGACGCGTCCCCACCAGGATGGGGCCTACGTGCAAAGAGCGGGTGTCGTTACGGCCTGGATTCCGCTGGTGGACTGCGCGCTGGAACTCGGACCGCTCGCCGTGGACCCGGCGACGTTCGGTGGCCCGGTGTTCCCCCACCACGAGGCGGGGCTGCTTTGGGAGGAGGAGCGGCTCGTCGCGAGGGACATGGCCGTGGGGGATGTGTTGATCTTCGACCTGGGCACCGTCCACGCCGCGTTGCCCAATAGGTCGGGGAAGCTGCGGCTCAGTGTGGACCTGCGTTTTGCACCGGAGCAGAGCCGGTAGTTCGTGGCGCGCGTCCACGCGGGAGCTGCGCCGGCCGGTTGGTAGGATTACTCCAGGACCATGATCATCGCGTCCGCGTCCGGCGGGTTGCCATCGTGCTTGTCGGTCGCCTTCTGCCAGATCCACGCGGAGGCGTCGGTCCAGCTCGCGCTGAGCTCGCTGTCGGCGTCGATGTCCTGGGTGTACCCACCGCCCGCGACCGCGGTCGCTTCGGTCTCCACGGCGCCGACGCCCGGCGGATCGTCAAACGCGACCACCTCCCCGAGGCCGTTGTACCAATAGCCGGCGTAGCGCACGCCGTTCATCGTGCCCGTGTAGACCTGCATGCCCACGACGAGCTTGTCGCCGGCCACGGCGATGCCCTTGACGCGGTGCTCGGTCAGGTCCGTGCTGCCCTTGCCGTTGTAGTAGTTCGCGGACCACATCTCGTCCCCCGTCGCCGGGTCGACGACGACGATGTTGCCGTCGCCCATCTGCCCGTCAAACCCCGGCTCTGCGATGCGGCCGCCGACGTAGACCTTGCCGTCGAAGTAACGGATGACGTGGGTGTTCTGCTTGTCTCCGTTGAGGCCGGTGTACCCGCGGGCCCAGCGCAGCGCGCCGGCCGGGTCGAAGCTGCCAAAGGCGAAGACCGTCGCCGCGCCGCGGATGTCGAAGCTGGCGTAGACGTTCTGGTCTCCATCCACGTCGATGGAGTTGATGTTTCCGCCCGTGCCCAGCTCCACGCGCTGGGTCCAGGTCACCTCAGGATCGGCGCTGTCCGCACCATCCACCTTCATGACAAACCCGGCGTTGCCCGCGGTCTGCCCGGCGACGTAGAGCACGCCGCCACCCGCGTAGGCTGCTGCGTACGCACGGTCGTTGAGGGTCGGCGCGACCTCCACGGCCTGCGCCCAGAGCGCGCCTCCGTCCGCCTTGCTGATGGCAGCTACCAGCACCTTGGACTCTCCTTCCGTCGCGCCCACGAGGAAGACGCGATCATCTGCCCGGGCGTCCACGGCGTAGACCGTGGAGCTCTCGGAGGCGATGCGGATGCTGTCCTTGCTCGACCAGAGGCGAGACCAGGCAAGGTCGCCGCTGGCGGCGTCGATCTTGGCGACCCAGGCGTAGAACGAGTTGTTGGACGGGGTCCAGCTGTACGTCCCCGTCACGTAGAGGAAGCCGTCGGGGCCGAGCGCGATGGACCCAGCCGTCCCGCCGGTCTCGCTGTTCTGACCGGAGTCGATCTGCCGGTCGCTGTACGGACCGTCAAAGGACTTGCTCCAGGACAGCGTGCCGTCGGCGTTCATCCGGCTGATGATGATGGCGTCGTTGGCCGTCTCGTGGTTGAAGCTGAAATAGGTGTTGCCGTCCGCGTCCGCGGCCATCGCGCCGAACTGCTCGTCCTCGCCCGGTCGGCCGAGCAGGTGCTCCACGGCCACCTCCCGCTCGAGGAACGTCGCAGTGGGCGCGCCTTCCCCCTCCATGGAGAACGAGTACGACTCGCCGCCGTTGTAGGTGATTTGGACGACTGCGTTGCGCACGGTGCCCTCCACGGGCTGGAACCGCACGTAGAAGTCGAGCGTGGCGTCGGGCGCCAGGGTGACATCGGCGATTTCCAGCGGGGTGTCCGCGATGTCGGCCGTGGACAGGCGCCACTCTTCGGCCTGGGCGTTGCCCTCGCCGACGATGTCCATGCTGTTGAGTACGACGTCCGCATCCGACTGGTTGCGGATGGTCATCAGCTCACCGGGGTGCTCGCTGAACAGCGGGATCGTGTTGCCCGGGGCGTTGATGGGTGTGAAGTACTTCCCGCCTGAGGGGATGGCGTCGCCGGCTTGCTGCACAAGGATGGGGTGTGCGCCGGGGTCGTTGTTGTTGGGGTTGTTGTTGGGGTTGTTGTTCGGATTGTTGTTGGGGTTGTTGTTCGGGTTGTTGTTCGGATTGTTGAACCCGTTGTTGGCGAATCCGTCGCCGCTGCTGCTGCTGCTGCTGCCGCCACAGGCCCACACCATCAGTGCTGCCAAGATGACGATTCCGCCCCATTTTGCGATTTGAACTCTGTTCATGAAGGTGCCCCTGTCTGCCGTTGCGGCGCTCCACGTGCGTCCGTGGAAGTATTGTTCATGCCTGAGTATAGGCAGGCGCGCCGCGTTTCGAAAGAGATTCGGTAGAATTTTGAGATTCAATGTGCCAGCGGGGGGAGCGGACCGTCGTAGGGTTCGTCGTGGAGCTCAGCCATCGCGGGTTCGTGTGCGACGCGGGGGACGGCGCAATGGTCCACGTCGCGCCCCCGGTACCACCCGATCGGCGAATCAAACCAGCGGTCCGGCGCCAGGCTGTAGTCGTAGTCCCGGCAATTCTGCCAGTCGTCGCACAACAGTGGCCAGCCGCTGTACGGTCCGAACGGGGCTGAGGCGGAGCACGCGCCCTCGCGGGGGATGGAATGCCGGTAACTTCGGGCCTTCCACACATTGGGGGGGACCTTCATCAGCCCCGATCGCAGCGGCTGGTAGGCGTCCATGACCAGCAGGCGGTGCACGCGCGTGCGCGAGGCAGAGACGCGGTCGCTGTTGCGGAACTCGCGGGCGAGGCGCACGGCGTTGACGCCACCCCAGCTGAAGCCAACCAGGTTGACCTCGCAGGCGAGGTCGTCGTCGCCGACGCGCCCATCGCCGTTGGTGTCGAGCGCGTCGATGAGCTCGGGCAGCAGGTCCTTTCTCGGGCTGTGCATGAAGTTCGCGAAGGTCGCGCTACAGCGTCCGCTGCGGCAGTCCGGAATGACGCCAGGCAGGCGCGGGTCCTCGCAGAAGTCGCGGATGGAGGTGTTGCCGGAGTCGCCGGGTTTGATGGCCCCGGACAGGCACATGGTCACGGCGCAGTCGGGGCAGTCCTCCCCGTCGTCGAAGATCTCCTGGTGGGCCTGGAATGGGGAACAATCGCGATCGCAATAGCCGTCGCCTGCCCATCCACAGGGGTCCTCGGCGGCGCATGTGCATGCGTTGAACTCCACGGCGCCGCACGCGCCCGCACAGGGCTCGGCCTCCTGCGCCGTCTGCGCCGAGTCAGTTCCAGCCGCGTCCCACTCACCACCCGCGCACGCACCCAACACGAACGATCCCGTCAGGATCGCGCTCCAAAGCGCTCCTCGCATCTCGTCTCCGTCGGTGAAAGCCGTGGAGACGAAAGTGCAATCGGCGGTCCGACAGTAGGGCGCTTTCCGGTGGAATGTGCGCCGACACCGCCAACGAGGGGCTGCGTTCCCCGTGAGGCAGAGACCAGTGTGACAGGAGGGCGCAGCGACCGTGGTGTGGTCCCCACGCCCCGTGGTGATCAGCCCGCGGCGCTGTCCGGCGTCAGGCTTGCGTGGCACGAGGGGCACAGGAGCGCCTCCCTCCTTACCCGGTAGCTGCAGTCGGGCGTCGGGCAGTCGCGGCGCGCGGCGGCGTCGCGCTTCTTCTGCATGCTGAAGACCAGAGCGCCAAGCCCCGCGGAGCCACCCACGAGCAGCACCGCGACGCCGATGGAGAGAACCGGGAGGGAGAGAATGAGCACCACGAGGCCGACGACACCGCCCGCCTCAATCCAGCGCCACCACGTATGGAGGAAGCCGAGGTCGGCGATGGCCTCGAAGGCCCACGCACGCAGTCGCCAGAGGGCGGCCGAGGCGACTGCGCTCATCAGCACGGCGGTACTCATGACCCCCACGCCGGCCCCTGCGGTGTGCAGAAGGGCGACCTCCTGCCAGCGGGACGGGTCGTCGCCCATCCCACCGAGCAACAATGCGCCGACCATGGCAACAGCGACCCCAACGACGGCGTTGGGGATGCGCATGAACTCTTCAAAGTCGGGCTCTGTGCGCACAAAGTGCTCTACCACGGCGAGCACAGCCACGATGCCGAGCACGACCTCGTGCTGAAGCCACTCCATGCCCTGGGGAAGTGTGGCGTGCTGCACAAAGCGAGACCAGGCCAGGAGCAGGGCGAGGGTAAGCGCGGGCCGTGCGCCAGCCAGGCCGCCGGCGGCGACGGATTGGCTGATGATCGTCAAGGCATTCATGGCATCACACCCGACAGTAGTTTCACGATGGCGATGACGACCGCCGCAGCCGCCGCACCCATGCCGAGGAGAATGGTCAGCAGCCCAGCGGGAAGCGCCCACTCGTGCCATTGCAGCGAGGGGTCTTCGCTGGCCTCACGGCGCAGACGCGAGCCCAGATAGGCCACCGCGACCTCGGTAAACAGGCCTATGGACGCCACGGAGATGGCGGCTTTCAGAGGCGCGCTGGCGAAGGGAACAAACGTCGAGAGCTCCGCGATCGCAAAGGCCCCGATGCCGACGACGAGGAGCCACATGCGCAGGGCAAACCGCGCGGTGAACCGGCGGGCGGGCCCAAACCAATTCATGGGTTGGCGAAGCAATGCCACGCGCAGGTAGATGAGCGTCGCGACCATCAGGAGGCTGGAGACGAGTGGGAACCACCCCGTGACCAAGGTGCCCACGGCGAGACCACCGTACGCCCAGGCGCGCTTGGCCTTCCACTTGCTCTGGACAGCACCAAGGACCCCTTCAAGCTCAGTGGCGTCTGCTGAGGGGCTGGTGCGTCCGCAGTGTTCGCACGCCTCGCCGCGCAAGAGAACGCCCAGACGGGCGGGCTCCGCACACCAGGCGCAGCGACGGTCGAGTAGGAGGGCGCGTTGGTGATCTTGCATGGCGGCTCCAAGCTAAACACACTCGACTCAGCAGCAAGTGCTGAATTCGGATCTGAATTTGGCCGATTAGCCGCCGACGTTGTCCGCGACCTGGAACAACGGGAGGTACAATCCGATCACGTAGGTCATGATCGCGCCCAGTCCTGCAACAAAACCGACCACCATGGCCATTTTTTTTGCGCCGTCTCGACCGCGCAACGTGGGCCAGAAGTTGGTGCTCGCCAGCAGGAGCAACAGGCCCCCACAGATGGCGCCGTAGGCCGGGGTCAGCACCACCTGGGTCAGAAGGGGGAGGTCCCCGCCGAACTCCTCGAACGTCTCCACAAACCGGCTACTGTACACGCGAGATCCAAATAGGACTGCTGCTTCGATCACGAGTGTGACGACGCCCATCCAATCGAGGCCGGACATGGAGCTGGCTGGTTTCTCAGACAATCGAAGGCACCGGGTCTGTGCTGTGGAGGAACATTTCGCCCCAATGTGTACGCGGGAGTTGCCTCGTGCAAGTCAGGGTCGAACTCCGCGGTTCCGCGAGCCGTTTTTACAAGCGTCGACCGTCTGCGGCCATGCCATAGTCCAAGCATTCTGCAAGAAAATTCTAGACCCCCCTGGCAACGGGCTGCAACCGAGGTTACAGGTCCAGAGAAGGTGCCGACGTGGCACCGGTAGCCTTGGAGGTTCCATGAAGACGCAAACGAGCAGCCCGTACGCGCCTCCTTTCGTGAACACTGGGGAGTACTCAGCCGTCTCTCGGCCACCCGAAGCGCCGGACAACAGCCGTCAGTGGACGGCCCAGCAGCGCAAGTGGTGGGCGGAGTTGATGGAGCGGAGCCGCGAACGCAACGCGCATTTTGAGGTGGAGGCGGACCCGGGCCTGGTGCTCGAGTAGCCTACCGACGCGGGAACCACGGGATCACGGACGAAACGCGGGCCATGTGCTGCGCGTACCCCGGCCTGCGTGACAGAGATCGACGGTCGAGCAACGGAATGCTCCCGAACACGAACAGAGTGGTGATGGCGATCGCGCCGATCCACGTCCACCAGGACGAGGCACCGGTGGCCCACGCGCCCAGCGCCAGCCCCCACCACATGCCCATCTCTCCAAAGTAGTTGGGGTGGCGGGAGTACCGCCAC
>CALBXO010000694.1 GCA_937890335.1 uncultured Pseudomonadota bacterium
CGTCCGATGGTGCGGTCATTGGGTTCCGCACCGCGATTCCCGTGACGACGACCCTGGAGCTGCCGGGTGCACGCATCGTTCAGGTCATCGGCATCGCGCGGGGAAACACGATTCGAGCGCGCCATGTGGGGCGCGACATCCTGGCAACGCTGCGGGCGATCGTGGGTGGCGAGATCACCGAGTACACAAAGATGGTGGCGGAGAGCCGGGAGCAGGCCATGGACCGGATGGTCGACGCGGCCGTTGCCATGGGCGCGGATGCCGTCGTGGGCATGCGCTTTGAGACGTGTTCGATGATGCAGGGGGCCGCCGAGCTGCTCGCCTACGGGACCGCTGTGCGTCTGGACACGGACGCCGCGCCGGATCCAGGTCTGCTCAGGTAGCCGGTCAATCCACGTCGTAGCGGGTGGTCTTGCCCGCGCGGTCGGCCTCCAGGGCGAGCCTGTCGCCGCTCGGGATGGCACCGATGAGCACGTCGCCGCGGCGCGCTCCGGCCGCGTGGGCTCGCTCGTCCACATCCTCCACCACCACGCGCGCTCCATCCTCCCAGAGGGAAATCCCGGCTGCGGCGATCCGCTCGCCGTAACGGGGGACGTCGATGGTCGCGGCGTCGAGCTCCAGTCGGCAGGCGTCGGCGCCGGGCGTCCACTGCGCGGACCCACGGCCGAGGACGGTGTGCACGGCGTGGACGGTGACGGCGCCGCTGCCCTTGAGCTCCACCTCAAATCTTCCGTCGGCCCCACTCAGGGTGGTGAATGTGCCCACGCGCACGCGGGCGCCGGGGACAACCGCACCGTATCGATCCACGACGGCGCCCCTGAGTTGGATGCGAGGTTTCATGTTCACGGTGATGGGGGCCATGTCCGGCTGGAGCTGCAGGTTCCGGTCGATGTCCTGAAAGCCGGACGCGCGCAACTGCAGCGTGACCGGGCCCGCGTTGAGGCCCTCGAGCAGGGCAGATCCTGTGTCGTCTGATTGGGTCGTCGCGGTGGCCGCGTCCTTGCGCCAGGCTGGCAGGTTCTGGCGTGGGACGAGGGCGACGCGGACGCGGGGAACCGGGGCGCCGTCTGTGCCCCGGACGCCGACGCGCAAGGCCACCGGTTGCTCCACGCGGATCTCGATGTCCTGGCCGGTGATGGACTCAACGACCGCCGGTGCCGCGCGGTCGGCGTCCGGAGTCGCGCTCAGCCAGACGGTTCCCTCCGGGCAGCCGGCGAGTTCAAAGCGACCGTTGTCGTCGGTCACGGCCCGGCATGCTGTCACTGAGACCGGTTCGTCGGGCGGAGCGATCCGCGCGATCGCGACGCCGGGCAGCGGCAGCTCGCCGCCCAACAGAACCCGACCCCGGGTTGTCGCACCGGGTGAGGTGAGCCGCATGACCAGCGCTTCCCCACCGAGCTGGGCGATGTCCACAGTCTGGCTGGCCTCCACGTGCCCATCGGCCCACGCGCGAACCGTGACACGGGAGGGGAGGCCGGCCGCGGTCGCCACGCCGGCGTCGTTCGTGACGAGCTCGCGCGTGCTCCCCGCGAACGCTGCGGGAAGATCTGCGTTGCCTTGTGGGGCATCCACTGGCGCGATCTCGACGCGCGCGACGGCGAGCGGACCGATGGGGCCCTCCACGCGGACGGTCAGGGAGAGACCGGGCCGAAGTACGAGCTCGATGTCCGCGACGGAGTCCCCAGAGCCCACGGCGAACGGTCCCGCGTAGGCCGGCTGGTATCCAGGTTGACGCGCCTCGATTACCACCTGACCGGCGGGGAGTCCTTGCAAGGCAAACGCGCCGAATTCGTCCGTGAACCACCCAAACGCTGCAGCGGCCGACACCGTGCCACCGCCCTGTGGTGTACCTCGGCTTTGGATGGAACCCGTTGGGTCGCGGCGCAGCAGCCATTGGCCTCCGCTGGACGTGGTCGCGTGGGCGACGATCTGTGCCAGCTCCATGGGCTTGCCCGCGTCTGTGATCACACGCCCGGATATCGATGCGGCTGGATCCGGGGTGATGACGAGCTCTGCGGGTATGGCCGACGTGCGGATGAGCTGGATCTTCTCCTGAAAACCCGGCGCACGGACACGCACGACCCAATCGCCTGGGGGCAGCCCAGCAAAGCGTGCTCGGCCTTCGGTGGTCCACTGTGCGAGGCTCAGGACGTGGACGCGATCCTGGGCCAAGGTAACCAATGCCCGCGCTGGCCCCTGGACGGAGATGGTCAGGGTGCCCGCAGGCGAAAGTGGGACCTCAACAGCGTCACCGCCGGGCCGACCGTCGTGGTCGAGGGTCGCGACGACGCCGTGTTCCTCGGTTCGAGCCAGCACTTCGTAGCGGCCGGCCGGCAGGGCCGGGGTCACAAAGCGTCCCTCGGCGTCCGCGGTGATGTCCACCGGCGGCCACAGCCCCGGTCCGGCCACCTGCACCCGCGCCAGAGGTGCGGCGGTGGCCTCCACGAGTACCTGCCCCGAGAGTCCTCCGCCGGTTCGAAGCTCGACCACCACAGGTTCGGACGACGGCGCGTAGCCGCTGAGAACCTCGCTGACGTGGTCCCTGGCGCGGAATTGGAGCTCCCAGTCACCGGCCTCCGTCGGCAGCTGCGCGGTCCAGCCGCCGGCCGCGTCTGTCGAGGCCTCGATGGGGGCTGTGATCCCCGCCGCATGGGCGGTGACGGATGCCCCCTGCAGCGGGGCCCCGGACGCGCCGGTGACGCGGCCGGTGATCTCGATCTGCTTCGGAGTCGGCGGAGGTTGTGCGGATGCGGTGGGAGTGGGAGCGGGCGCCGTGGGGGAGGGCGATGATGGCTCGGTGTCGGGAGCGCTGACCCAACGTCCCACCACCAGCGCCACCGCGAACAATACAATCAGCCAGACCGCGAACGGCCACCGCCGCGCGGGGGAGGGCTTGTCTTCGGTGCTGGGGGTTGACGTGTCGTTGTCGATCATTCGCGCAGCGGCTACATTCCGTGTCGCAGGTTCCCATGCGGGCCCGCGCAGCGCGAGCTTTCCGGACGTCCTGGCCAGGGTAGGACAACCCCACGGAGTTTCAATGAAGTCCCGAACAAGTTTTGTCTTTCTGCTCGCCATCGCGCTGGCAGCGTGCAGCACCGACAGCGACGGTGCGGGCAACAACGGCGCGAACAACGGCGCGAACAACGGCGCGAACAACGGCGCGAACAACGGCGCCAACAACG
>CALBXO010000695.1 GCA_937890335.1 uncultured Pseudomonadota bacterium
CGACATGGGGCAGTTCGTGACCGCCCTGGACTCCGGAAAGTACGCGGACTACGTCAAGGCGGACGACGCCTTCGCCCCGACGGTGGAAGCCAACGGGACGCCGACGTTCTTCATCAATGGGCGTCGCCTCGTGGGTGCCCAGCCCGTTGACGCGTTCGCCAAGGTCATCGACGAAGAGTTGGCCAAATAGCGATCCCAGACCTCGATCCGCGGCCGGCGGGTTGGTCACCCACGGTGCGCATGCGACGCCTGCTCCTGTTTGTCTCCACCACCTCCTACCGGACCGACGCCTTCCTGGCGGCCGCAAGCGAGCTCGGCGAGCCGGTCTCCCTGGTCGTTGCCAGCGACCGGCGCAACGCGTTGGAGCACCTGACAGGTGGGTCCACATTTGCGGTGGACTTTGAGGACGCCGACAGGACGCTTGCGGCCGTGGCCCGCAACGCAGACCGGTTTGGCGCAATTGGCGCTGTCGTGAGCGCGGACGACGAGTCCAACCTGGTGGCGGCCCGCACGGCCGAGGCCCTCGGTTTGCCGTTCCACAGCGTTCCCTCGGTGGAGGCCGCCGGAGACAAACTCGTCGCACGGCGGGCCCTGCGCGACGCGGGAATACCTGGGCCGAAGTTTGCCGCGCTGTCCGTCGGTGACGGGGTGGAAAGGGCGGTGGAGCAGGCGGCCAGACTTCCCTGGCCGCGGGTTCTCAAACCCACAGGTCTGTCCATGAGCCGTGGCGTCCTGCGCGTGGATGACGAGGCAGCGTTCCGAGAGGGATTTGCGCGCATCGGCCGCCTCCTGGCGCGCACTGGGGGAGACCAGGTGCTGGCGGAGACCTATCTCCACGGGGATGAGGTCGCGGTCGAAGGACTCATGGATCATGGCGAGCTGCTGGTGCTCGCGGTGTTCGACAAACCGGAGCCGCTGGTCGGGCCTACGTTCGAAGAGACGCTGTACATCACTCCGTCGCGCCACCCGGAGTCCCTGCAAGCCGCAGTGTTGGACGTGGTGAGGCAGGGGTGCGCGGCGCTCGGGCTGAGACATGGACCGGTGCACGCCGAAGTGCGGCTCACGCAGGAAGGCCCGGTGCTGTTGGAGGTGGCGGCGCGATCCATCGGCGGCCAGTGTTCGCGCGTCTTCACCTGGGCGCTGGGTCAATCGCTCGAGGGGCTCATTTACCGGCAGGCGCTGGGTCTCCCGCTGACGGTGCCTGCGCAGTTGCGGGCAGCCGGAGTGCTGATGCTGCCGGTTCCGCGCGCCGGCGAACTCGTCCGCGTCGACACCGCCGCGGCGGAATCGGTTCCCGGAGTTCGCGCCGTCTCCATTACCCACCCGCCCGGGGCGGCGGTCCCTCTGCCCGATGGCGACCGTTATCTGGGCTTTGTCTTTGCCGATGCTGGTACGCCGAGCGAGGTGGAGTCGATTCTCAGGATGGCTTGGGGCCGCATCGTTGTTGACATGCAGTGAGGCGGGGGACTACTCCCTGCACAGCCCCCGGCTTTGAGGTTAACGATGCGCCGCAAGATCATGAAATTGCTCCAAACGGAGATCAACCCGTACGTATCGAGCCACGGCGGTTCCATCGACATCGAGGACTTTGTGGATGGCAATGTCTACATCCGGATGTCTGGCGGTTGTCAGGGCTGCGGTGCCGCGAGTGTCACGCTCAAGCAGGGCGTGGAGAAGACGCTGCGCGAGCATTTTGGTGACAAGATCAAAGAGGTCATCGATCTCACCGACCACGGCGCAGGCTCAGACCCCTACTACGCCCCCTCCAAGTAGTTGAAGGTTGTCCTCGTCAGTCCCTACGACCTCGGTCGTCAGCCCTTCGCCGTCGCGCATCTCGCAGCCCATTTTCACGACCACGGAATCGACGCCGTCTGTGTGGACCTTGCCCAGCAACGTCTGACGCCTGAGCATCTGGTTGGCGCGCAGTTCGTGGGGGTGCATCTTGGGATGCACACGGCCACGCGCCTGGCGCTGACCGTCGCGCCGCGGATTCGAAAGGAGGCGCCGGACGCGCACCTGTGTGCCTATGGGCTCTATGCGCCGATGAACGAGGCGCATTTGCTCGCCGCGGGCTTCGACTCCGCTGTGGGTGGTGAGTACGAGGAGGCCGTGCTCGCGCTGGCGCTCGGGCAGTCTGTGCCGGAGACCAACGGGGTCGCAAGGGTCGCGTACAAACGTCCACGGCGGGATGGATTGCCCGCGCTCGAGAAGTACGCGCGCCTGGAAATGCCCGACGACACGGAACGCGTCGTGGGTTTTGCGCAGGCCAGCCGGGGCTGCAAACACACGTGCCGACATTGTCCGATTGTACCGGTCTACGGCGGCGTGTTCCGGGTGTCATCGCTCAACGTTGTGCTGGACGACATCGAGCAGCAAGTCGCAGCGGGTGCTGAGCACATCAGTTTTGGCGACCCGGACTTCCTCAATGGCCCCCGGCACGCGCTGCGCATTGCCGAGGCGCTGCACGAGCGTTGGCCCCAGTTGACCTGGGATTGCGTGATCAAGGTCGAGCATCTACTGGCCCACCGCGAGCACCTGCCTGCGCTGCGAGACACGGGCCTGCTGTTCGTTCTCACCGCGGTCGAGTCGGTGGAGGACGACATCCTGGCCATCTTCGACAAGGGCCACACCAGCGCGGACTTTCGCCGTGTGGTTGGGCTGATGCGCGAGGTCGGCATCGGTTTGTCGCCCACCTTTGTCCCCTTCAGCCCGTGGACGACGCTGTCCGGGTATCTGCGTCTCCTCACCACGTTGGTGGAGCTGGATCTGCACGGCGCCGTTTCTCCGGTTCAACTTGTCATCCGGCTGCTGATTCCCGAGGGGTCATGGCTGATGAAACTCGACGATGTCCGGGCGCGGGTTGGTGACTTTGACGGGGGGCTGCTCGGCTACCCGTGGAAGCACGAAGATCCTCGCGTGGACGCGTTGCAGAAACAGGTCTGTGACGCCGTCGGAGACGGGGCGGGCTTCTCCACGGTCTGGCAGATGGCGCACGCGGCAGTCGGGCGAGTTGCGCCGCCCCTCACTGCGGCGATCTACGAGGTGCCGTCGATGTCGGAGCCCTGGTACTGCTGCGCCGAACCGACCGAGTCGCAGCTGGTTCGCCTTTAGTTCTGCCGACGCCGGCGAGCAGGGCAGGACTCTGGGAGGTAGTACCGTCCCTGTCGCCGCTTCTGATCCGGTTACTGCCGGTTGCAGATGCGCAGTGACTGGGACTCGCCGGACATGGGCCGCGAGATGTTTGCCTCACCGCAGTTGGGGAGCACATCGGGGCAGTCGGCGTCCTCGTCGCAGGGGATGGTGCAGACGCGCTCGACGACCTCGTTGTTCTCGCGTCGGATCAGGCACAGTCCGTGGTCGCAATTGACCTGCTCGGAGCAGTCGGAGCCGGGCCCATCTTCGCCTGTCGGGCGCCTGCAGATGAACTCAAAGCGGTCGTCGGTGTTATTGCGGATGAGACCGCAGTGATGGTTCTCGTCGCGGTCGCACTCGGCGTCGCTGGTGCAGCCGTCCGCGCACAGGCGCACCGTGTCTCCGCTGAACCGGAAGTCGGTGCAGGTGTAGGTCCCGGGGATCTCCGCGCAGTCGTCCGCGTCAATGCAGGTCGTGGTGCATTCGTCGGTCACGCCGGTGAGGCAGATCTGGTCGTGGCATTGCTCGTTGGGGCTGAAGCGGCCCTCACATGGCGTGCCATTCGGGTCGCCCTCCTGTGACGGCGCGATGCAGTACGGCTGGACCGGGTCCTCAAAGCGCACCTCGCCGCAGACTCGGTCGCCGTCGGTGCATTGTGCGTTGTGCTCGCAGGCGATGTCCGCGAGGGTGCGGCAGAGGTTGAACCGGCCGACGATCTCGTCAATGTCGATGTCGATGGCGTCGCAGAGTTGGGCGTCCTCGCAGTCGGCGGCGTCGCGGCACAGCGCGGAGCAGTTCTCGCCCAGGCAGATTCCCGACTCGCACTCGGCGTCGTCCCCGCAGGCGTCGCCGGGGTCACCGTTGCCCGGCGGGTCGATGCAGATCCGGGTGAGCGCGTCGCCCTCGCGGTTGACGACGACGGAGCAGCGTTGCTCGCGGTCACAATCGGCGTCCGTCACGCACGCGTCCGGATCGACGGGCACGCAGACGTTGCGCTCGGAGACCTCGGTCCCGCGCAGCTGCCGGGCTGCGCAGAGGAGGCCGTCGCCGCAGTCGTCGTCGTCCACACAGGGCGCGGAACACAGCTGGGCGCGCCATTCGTCCAGGCAGAGGTTGTTGGCGCAGTCCGCGGCCTCGGTGCAGGCCAGGCCCACGGGCCCGCCGCCGTCGTTCGCTCCGAGGCAGAGGGTCTGGACATCGTCGTCGCCGACGTTGCGGACCGCGCAGACGCGCTCATCCTCGCACTGATCCGAGGCGGTGCAGGGGCGTGGGTCCTGGCAGACCTGCACGGTGACCTCGCCTTCGTCAACGGTGGCCACCGCGTCTCGACACACCTCATCACCTGCGCAGTCCCCGTCGGTGCTGCACGCCTCGCGGCAGGTGCCGTCCAGGCAGAGGTTGCGCTGGCACTCCATGTCCTCGGCGCAGGTGGCGCCGGTGCGGCCGCCGCCGTCGTTGATGCCGTTGCAGACAAAGTCCACGCGGTCTGGGCGGCGGCGACCTACGCACAGGTCCGGGTCGTCGCAGCCGCCGTCGCTGCGGCACTGCCCCTCCGGCAGAACCACGCACGCCGTCACCGTGTCGGAGCCTTGTTCCAGGCCGACTTCCACGTCCTGGCACGCAAAGCCTGGACCGCAGTCGACGTCTTCTGTGCACGGGTCAGAACAGAAGCCCTCGTGACACAGCCCACTGTCGCAATCGCCGTCGCCCTCGCATGCGGCGCCCGGCGCGGCGCCATTGCTGTCGGCGCAGTAGAGGACGATCGCTTCGGCGCCGCGTCCGAACACGCAGACGGCGCCGTCGCAGTCGCTGCGCCGGTTGCACGCGTCCGGGTAGACGCAGAGGTTGAGGTCCAGGTTCTGGTCGCCGGACATGACCGTCTGGGTCTCACAGGTCCCCGGGAAGCACTCGGCGTCCTCGGTGCAACGGCCCGTGCAGCGATCGTCCTCACACAGTCCCCCGGCACAGTCGGCGTCGCTGACGCAGGCGAGGCCGTCGGTACCTTCCCCCACGGGTTCGTCGCAGACGAACGCGGGCTGGTCGCCTCGCTGGAAGACGCAGAGCTCGCCCTCGTCGGTGCAGTCCTCGTCGCCGTCGCAGACCTCTACGCCGCAGATGTCCAGGCGCACGCCCTCGGCGAGCTCGCGCTCCACGCACTCGAGACCCGGGTCGCAGTCGGCGTCCTCCACGCAGCCCTCGGCGCAGGCTCCGTCCTCGCAGAGGTTGGTCTGGCAGTCGGCGTCCTCCTCGCACGCAGCGCCGGGCTCCCCGTCGCCCACCGGCGGGGCGCAGTCGGTCGGGTTCTCGACATCCTCCCGATCGAAGACGCAGACCTCACCGTCCTCTTCGCACTCGGTGCTGCGTCGGCAGGGCACCTCGACGCAGACCTTCAGAGTGACCAGGTCGCTGAGTTGGCGCTCGCGGCAGTCGTATTGCGCTGGGCAGTCGGCGTCGCCGAGGCAAGGGGTGGAGCAGGATTCGGCCTCGCATAGATTGGACGCACAGTCGGGGTCGGCGTTGCACGCTGCGCCGGCGACGGTCTGCCCGACCGGCTGGGCGCACTCCGTGGGCA
>CALBXO010000696.1 GCA_937890335.1 uncultured Pseudomonadota bacterium
GCGCCATGTCCTCCTCGATCTGCTTGTCGAATTTGCCGGACTCCATCGCCTTCTTGAACTTGCCCATGTTCAGGCCAATGTCCTGGGCGTACTTCTCAAAGTCAGCGGGCTCAAGCGCCTTCTGGTTGGCAAACAGCGTGTCGTGCATCTCCCAGAACTTGCCCTGCTCACCGGCGGCGAGCGACGCAGCGGCGGCCGGCTTGGCCCTGTTGTGGAACGGAAGGGGCAGCTGCTTGAAGGCAACGCGGACCTTACCCTTGTACTTCGGGTCCTCGAGGATGGACTTGATGGTCGGGTTGACGCGGGTGCAGAACGGGCATTGGAAGTCCGAGAACTCAATGATCGTCACGGCGCCGTCCGGGTTGCCCTTCAGGGGCGCGTTGCCCAGGTCAACTTTGTAGATCGTCGTGTCATTGCGCGGCGGGCGGCCGTCGTTCTTCTTGGCAGCCGGCTTGGCAGCGTCCTTCTTGAAGTTGGCCTTTACGCGCGCGGCGTAGGTGGAGCCACGGGCATCCTTCAGCTCAGCGTCGATGACCTCTTTGAAGGCGGAGACGGGCTTGGCACCCACGAGCTTCTGCCCGTTGACGAAGAAGTTCGGGGTTCCGCGGGCGCCGAGCTTGTTGGCCAGGGCCTGGTCGGCGGCCACCGCCTTCTTGAACTTGCCGCTGTCCAGGGCGCCCTTGAACTTCGCCATGTCGAGCTGCAGCTCCGTGGCGTAGCCCTCGAGCTGGTCGCGCTGGAGCGCCTTCTGATTCTTGAACAGGATGTCGTGGTACTCCCAGAACTTGCCCTGCTCGCCGGCGGCCAAGGAGGCCTCGGCGGCCAGCGGGGCGTCTTTGTGGAAGCTCAGCGGGTTGTGCTTGAACACCACGCGGACATCCTTCGGGTAGTCCTTGCGGATCTGGTCGATCGTCGGGTTGACGCGACTACAGAACGGGCATTGGAACTCACTGAATTCAATGATGGTGACCGCCGCGTTGGCGGGCCCCTTGGAGTGGCTCGTGCCCACCGGAATCAGATCCGAATCGTCGCCGACCGCGCCACGCGCGGAACCGACTTCAGGGGCACCTTCGGCCGCCTGCTCGTTGCTGTCCTTGGCCGCAACGGCCGGCTTGTCGCCGTCCACTGGGGCCTTGTTGCTGCCCATGACCCAGCCGAGAACAAAACACACAACGGCCGTAGCCACGAAGCCAATAATGGCATGCTCTTTCTTCATGATCTCCTCGTAAAAGTATACCTGCGCGCAGGGCGCAACCTCGCGCCTCGCCGCAATCTATCTGTTGTCGTCTCTTTGATGTGGTCGGCACTGCCCGATGCGGCCGTACCTTTGCCGCCGAGGCGGCGCCGCCTACTGTGCGGGCGGGCGGTCGATGTCCTGACCGGTACCCGACTGCCACGCAAGTCCGTCGCCGGACGCGGGGCGTATCACGTGCATCCACCCACTGCGGCCCCAATGCAACGAGGGGCCGTCCCTGTCGGCGGTCTGCGGGGCGCGTGTGGCCAGCCGGGTTGTCGGCTGGGCCGGGATTCCTTCGCAGCGAATGGGGTCGAAGCAAGCGCCGGCCACCAGCGGACTCCTGGACGGCGAATCGCCCCGTTCCAGGGTCTCTCCGGCGTCTGTCTCCACGGCGTCCTCGACCTCGTCGAGCTCCATGCAGCGCCCCTCCACCTCGTTCACGGCGCAGTCGCCCGCGTCGGCCGAGATGAACTGACTCCAAGGGCGCGCCTCAAAGTCCACGCACTCAAACGCGAGCGCAGACCCTGGCAGCAACGCGGTTGCCGCGAGCACGATGAAGGCAGATATGGCAAAACGTCGATCCATCAAGCGCAGAACACTACACACCAGTGTTCTTATTTTCAAGACCCCTCCCGGGGCGCTTCCCTGCCCCGGCGGCGTGTGCTACATCCGTTGTCGCCATGGGGTTCAGAATGCGCTGCTACGGCATGACCGACGTCGGTCGGGCCCGTGAGAAGAATGAGGACAATCTGATCCTCGTCCCGTCCGAAGGCCTCTATATCGTGGCCGACGGGATGGGCGGACACCAGGGTGGCCAACTCGCCAGCCGCCTGGCCATCTCTTACATCACAGAGTTTGTCTGCGTCCTCTGCAAGGACGACGGCTTCCAGTGGCCCTACGAGGGCTACAGCGATCGGACCCAAGGCGAAAACGCGTTGGCGGTCGGAATCCAATACGCGAACGAGCGGATCTTCATCGAGTCCTGCAAAAAGCGGGAACTTGAGGGCATGGGCACGACCATTACCGCCGTGCTTGACCTGAGCAGCGACGACCTCGTGCTGGCCCACGTGGGGGATTCCCGCATCTACAGGATGCGCCAGAACACCCTCCAGCAAGTCACCAAGGACCACTCGTTGGTCAATCACCTCCTGTCCCAGGGCAAACTGACCCCCGAGGAAGCGGAGACATTCCCCAACAAGAACGTCATCTTCCGCGCTCTGGGCCTGAAGGACTACGTCGAGGTCGACACCTCGGTGCAAGCCAAGCAGGAGGGGGACCTCTACCTGCTGTGCTCCGACGGACTGACCGACCTTGTGGAAGACTGGGTGATCGCAGAGGTGCTCCAGGGCGCGGCCAACAACCTGA
This sequence comes from uncultured Pseudomonadota bacterium, assembly GCA_937890335.1. Taxonomy (GTDB): domain Bacteria; phylum Myxococcota_A; class Bradymonadia; order Bradymonadales; genus CALBXO01. The sequence goes on from CALBXO010000696.1 coordinate 2,603, forward strand.
AGGAAGCGTGCAAGACGCTCATCAGCCTCGCCAACCGCAACGGGGGCAAGGACAACATCACGGTCCTGCTGGCCGTAGTCGAAGCAAGCTGACCCCGGTCCCGATGGCAGTCTCGACCAGATCCCGACGCGCAATTCGGGCCGCAGGTACCGCCGACCCCAGGCGCCTGCCCCGGTCTGCCACGCCGTAAGAAACCATCTGCGGCGCCCAGCTCAGAGTCGAGCCGACTGCTCGCCGACCTCGGCACCCGTGTGTGGATGCCGAACCCGGTTCGCGAGCCGGACGATGGCAATCAGCAAGGTGCCAACGCCCAGCAGCGCGACGGCCCCGGAACACGCCCAGGCCCCAAATCCCTGACCCGGCGCGGTGGTCATCAACCCGGCGCCAAACGCCAACGCCGCCATGCCCCCGAGAGTCGTCGTAATCGCCCCGAACGCACTGTCGATGGTGAACTCTCGCTTGCACGACGCGCAGTCGGGCGCGATTGGGGTGACGGTGGCATCCTGGGCCTGCGCAAAGGGGGCCCGTCCACGGGCCGTAAGGACTTCGTCTGCCAGTCTTGTGGGTTCCGCTTCACGGTTGGACCCACACGAGGCCGCCTCGTGGGCGGCGGCCTCTTTGCCCTGATGTTCCTTGGTTTTGGCTGTGCAGGCGTGTGCGGAGGGCTCATCGCCGGGCTCTCCGAGGGAAATTTTGATGGCCTCGTGCTGGCCCCGATTGGCTTTGCGATTGGCTTGCCAGTGCTTTGGTGGACCACGGCGCTCTGGAGGGCAGACAGGCGCCACCCCATCGTGCCCGACGCCGCCATGCCCCCGATACGCTACTCACTCTCGGAGCCCTCGCGGCGTTGTACTTGCGGCGAGACGGCCCGGTGCACGCACGTCCTTCAGTGGCGCAAGGCTGGGGTCAATCTGGGGCAGGAGATGACCTATACCTCCGACGGCGCTGCGCTGGTGCCGACGGCTTTGTACATCAGCGCCCGTTCGGCTTCTGTCGTCGCTCCTTCCAGGATCTCACGCATCTGCGAAGCCGCCGTGACCGGTGCTGTGCCTTCCGCTGACCCGTCTGCTGCCGCCAGCAGCGACTGCACCTTCATCAACGTGGGCATCGTCTGTCCGGAACAGGCCTGGAGGTGACCGGACAGGCTCCCACTGTAATCAGGTGGCGTTCCCCCCGGAATCGTGAGGGACTGCCCCATCTCGTTCGCTGTTTGCTTGATCCGGACCTCAAGGGCATCGATTGCGTTCTTGGCCTTCAGGAAGGTTGGGTGCCCCACAAAGGAGGTATATGCGCCCTTCAGGTCGCCGTATTGGCTACGCGCACTCGTGTAGGCATCCTCCGCACTAGAGGCATGCGAGCCTGCAGACGACACAGCGGCGGAGAATCCTTCCCCATCGAAGGACAACAGGCATGCCTTTCCCCGGTCCGTGCATCCCAAAGCAACATCCAGACCGCTCGCAGCATCGCCACAGCGAACCGACACCCTGTGAGTTCTGCACCCAGCTCATCCGGAAATTCGGGTCCATCCTCCTCTGCTGCCGCATTACCTTGACCGGCCGCTTGGCCCGCGACTGCGGTCCCCGTTGCCGTATCGGTGCCTGTATGGGTTGCCGTCACCGCTGGTGCGGTCTTCTTTTCTGGCATGTTGAGCTCCGCTGAAGATAGCCAACATTAGGCTACTTTCAAAAGTACCGTACCATTAATTGGGTACAACAGATAGCCAACATTAGCGCTCTATTCAGCATAACCTCGCCCACGCGCATGGGGAGTATAGTCCCCATGACAGCCCTGTTTGAACTTTTCGAGAGTGAACATAATGTCTCTTATGCGCAATGGTTGGGGTAGGAGCAGGTAGACAGGGCGGATGACCGCCGTTTACGGGGGGTTTGAGGCTCGCTGTCGGGGATGGGGCTCGGATTTGAGGGCTCGCGGACCTCGCGAGACGCAACTCGGCCCTGGTCGCGGGCTTGGCGACGGAACGGGGCCACGAATGGGGCTCGGAGCCACCCGTGAGTCGCGACACAAGCAGGCCACCCTCGTTTCGGGTGGGTGCAGATCCTGGCAGTTTCGCCGTTTGACGCCGTTATTGCCGG
>CALBXO010000697.1 GCA_937890335.1 uncultured Pseudomonadota bacterium
CGCGGAGGTTCCCGCGGGGACGTCGCTCGCTGTGGATCGCGACGTGTTCAGCGCGTACGTGACGGAGAAGGTCGCCGGTCTTCCGGGTGTCACGATCGAGCGCGCGGAGGTCACCGCCATCCCGGAGGACGGTGACTGGATTTTTGCCACGGGTCCCCTCACGAGCTCCGCGCTGGGGTCTGCCATCGCCGAACTCTGCGGCAGTGAGCACCTCTACTTCTACGACGCCATCGCCCCAATCGTGGATGCCGAGACGGTCAATATGGACCGCGCGTGGCGGCAATCCCGTTACGACAAGGGCGATGACTACGTGAACTGTCCCCTGGACGAGGCCGGCTACAAGGCGTTTGTCGCGGCGCTCATCGAGGCGCCGAAGATGGAGATGAAGGCCTTTGAGGAGGCTCGCTTCTTCGAAGGTTGCCTCCCCATCGAGGTCATGGCTGCCCGCGGCGTAGAGACGCTGCGCTTTGGGCCCATGAAGCCCGTGGGACTGGTGGACCCAAACACAGGCGCCGAGCCCTACGCCGTGGTGCAGCTGCGGCTCGAGAACGTCGAGGGCACAGCCTACAACCTCGTAGGATTTCAAAGCAGGATGAAGTGGACTGCGCAGAAGGAGATCTTCGCCCAGATTCCGGGGCTTGAGACGGCGAGTTTCCTGCGCTTCGGGTCGGTCCATCGCAACACCTTCATCAACGGCCCTGCGCTGCTGGACGACCAGATGCGGTTCCGGACGACCCCACGGCTGCGTTTCGCGGGACAGATGACGGGTGTGGAGGGCTACATCGAGTCCACAGCCGTCGGACTGCTCGCCGCGCTCTCGGTCGCCGCCGAGCGGGCCGGAGACGAGCGCTACACACGCCCGCCGGATACGACGGCCTTCGGGGCGCTGAGCCGCTATGTCTCAGGCGGTCTTGTGCAGGCAAAGGGCTACCAGCCCAGCAACATCAACTGGAGCCTCTTCCCCGCCATCGAGGAGCGGGCCGGTCGCGCCCAGCGCAAACAATTGCGGGCGCGCCGGGCGCGCGCCGACCTGGACGCCTGGATTGAGGCACAACCGGTAGCCGCGGCGACGGCCGAGCCCATCGAAGTGATCGAGGACGAACTCCCCCCTCCGAGCAAGTTTCGCCGGAGGCGGCGTCGCAAGAGCGCGTCGTGAACTGGCCCATCGCCGAGTTCGTGGAGACCCTCCGCACGCAGCGCAACGCCTCCATCGAGACGCGCCGCGCGTACACATCGGATTTGGGTCAATTGCGCGAATGGCTCGTGTCGGAGGGGCTCGGCGAGCTGCCGCCGGACGCCGTGTCCCATCGGGTCTTGCGCGGCTGGCTCGGCGCCCTCGGAGAAGAGATCGCGGTGTCGTCCCTGGCCCGCAAGCTGAGCTGCGTGCGCTCGTTCTACCGCTACCTGATCCGGCGCGGTGAGGCGTCAGAGAACCCGGCTGAATTGCTCAGCCTCCCGAAGCAGGGCCGGCCGCTGGCTCACCTGCTCAACGTGGACGAGACCTTTGCGCTGCTGGACGTAGAGCGGAGCGACGACCCACGGTCTGCGCGGGATGCCGCCATGTGGGAGATGCTCTACGGATCGGGCCTGCGCGTGGGCGAGCTGGTCTCCATCAACGTCGAGGACATGGATCTGCGGGAGGGGTGGGTGCGGGTCCGGGGCAAAGGGGACAAGGAGCGCCAGGTGCCGCTGACGGGGAAGTGCGTGGATGCCGTGACGCGGTATCTCTCCGTGCGGTCGGAGCTTGCCGGCAAGTCCAGCCAGGCGGGCCGGGCCGTTTTTCTGAACCACCGAGGCACACGGCTGAGTGCGCGCTCGGTGCGGCGGATTCTGCAGAAGGACCTGGTCCGCGCAGGCGTCGCCACAAAGATCTCGCCGCACGGTCTTCGGCACGGTTTCGCCACGCACCAGCTGGAGACCGGGGCGGATCTCCGCTCGGTTCAGGAGATGCTGGGGCATACGAACCTGTCCACCACGCAGCGCTATACCCACGTGGCCCTCGGCACCCTGATGTCAGCCTACGACGACGCGCATCCACGCGCGTTGCGGCGCGGCGCAGCGCGACGGGGTCCGGGAGACGCCGACGAGCCTTGACCCGACCGACCCGGTGCCCAGCTTGCCGCTGTCGGCACAACCGAGGGCCGGACACGATGGCCCGGTGGCGGCCGCAGGGGACGAAGTACGTCCCTCCATGAGCTTTGGAGACTCGATGACGACCATATTGGCAGTTCGCCGCGACAACCGCGTCGTGGTGGGCGGAGATGGCCAGGTATCGCTTGGCAACAACGTAATGAAGGCCGGTGCGCGCAAGGTCCGGCGGATCCACGACGGGTCGGTGGTATGCGGGTTTGCCGGATCCACGGCAGATGCCATGACCCTCTCCGAGAAGCTCGAGGCCAAACTCGGCGAGTACTCCGGAAACCTGCTGCGTGCGGCGGTGGAGTTGGCCAAGGACTGGCGGTCGGACAAATACCTGCGGCGGCTGGAAGCCATGCTCGTCGCCGCCGACAACGAACGCATCCTCATGATCTCCGGCAATGGCGACGTAGTGGAGCCTGACGAGGGCGTCGCCGCCATCGGAAGCGGTGGATTCTACGCGCTGGCTGCGGCCCGCGCGCTGCGCCGCAACACCGATCTGGACGCGCGCGCCATCACGGAGAAGTCGCTGGGCATCGCAGCCGAGCTGTGTGTTTTCACCAACGACCGGTTCACCATCGAGGAAATCGAGGCATGACTGACACGACCACAGCGACCGCCCTGACCCCCCGTGAGATCGTCAGCGAGCTGGACCGCTACATCATTGGGCAGCGCGCCGCCAAGCGCGCGGTCGCGATCGCGCTTCGCAATCGCTGGCGCCGCCAGCAGGTCTCCGAGGATCTGCGCGACGAAATCACGCCCAAGAACATCATCATGATCGGACCGACGGGCGTCGGAAAGACCGAGATCGCCCGGCGCCTGGCGAAACTCGCACGCGCGCCGTTCATCAAGGTCGAGGCCAGTAAGTTCACCGAGGTGGGCTACGTGGGGCGCGACGTCGAGAGCATGATCCGAGACCTGGTCGAGGTCTCCATTGAACTCGTCCGGGCCGAAGAGCAGGCCAAGGTCACCACGCGCGCCCGCGAGGCGGCCGAGGACATCGTCCTGGCGCAACTTCCCGGCGACCTGCGCAGCGGCAATGTCTATGAACGCAGCTTCGACGCTGAACGAGACGGCTATACCGTCAGCCCAGGGGGCGTGGCCAGCAAGCGAATTGACGTCGACAACGACGACCTTCGACGCCGCCTGCGTGCGGGCGAATTCAACGACCTGCTGCTCGAGATTGAGGTCGCCGACGGCGCCGGTGGCATGATGCAGATCTTCAGCCCTCGCGGGGGCCTGGAAGAGATGGATCTGGGCGGAATGCTCGGGAACCTCCTGCCCAAGCGCAAGTCGCGTAAGAAGCTGAAGGTTCCCGAGGCGCTGCGGATACTGGAGCTCCAGGAGGGTGAGAAACTCATCGACATGGACTACGTCAGCGCCGAGGCTCTTCGCCGCGCTGAGCACCACGGCATCATCTTCCTCGACGAGATCGACAAGGTCGCCGGCAAGCGGTCTGGCACGGGGCCGGATGTCTCCAGAGAGGGCGTTCAGCGCGACCTTCTCCCGATCGTCGAGGGCAGCAGCGTGCGCACCAAACACGGCGTGGTAAAGACCGACCACATCCTGTTTGTCGCCGCCGGGGCATTCCACGTCGCCAAGCCCAGCGACCTGATCCCCGAGCTTCAGGGCCGCTTCCCCATCCGCGTGGAGCTCGACAGCCTCACCGAGGGGGACTTCCTGCGGATCCTGAGCGAGCCGCGCAACAGCTTGATTCGCCAGTACACGGCGATGATGGCGACCGAAGACGTGACCATCCGTTTTGAGCAGGACGCCATTGAGGAGCTCGCGGCGACCGCAGCGCGGGTCAACGAGCAGCTGGAGAACATCGGTGCGCGCCGGTTGCACACGGTGGTGGAGAAGCTCCTGGACGAACTGAGTTTCTGCGCGCCGGAGATGCGGGGTCAGGAGGTGGAAATCAACCGGGCTTTCGTCAAGGCAGCACTCTCGGATATCGTGGAGGACACGGACCTGAGCAGGTACATCCTCTAGCATGAACAAAAGCGACCTCATCGCCACGGGCGACCGAACCGGAAATCCCTCGTACGCGCCCGCCCGCCTGATCTTCGAGAGGGGCGAGGGCATGTACGTCTACGACAGCGACGGCAAGGCCTACCTGGACTTCCTGGCTGGCATCGCCGTCAACTGCCTGGGAAACTGCGCGCCGCAGATCGCGCAGGCCGTCTCCAGGCAGGCGCAGACGCTGCTTCAGATCTCCAATATGTTCTACAGCGACGTACAGATCCGACTGCAGGAGTCCCTCACGGGAGGGTGTTTTGCGGACCGGGTCTTCCTGTGCAACTCCGGCGCAGAGGCGAACGAGGCCGCCATCAAGCTGGCGCGGCGCTACCAGCGCGTCGTTCGTGGCGAACCACGCACCCAGATAATCACATTCGAATCCAGCTTCCACGGGCGAACGCTCGCCGCCATCACGGCAACCGGACAACCCAAGTACCACGAGGGGTTCGAACCTCTGGTACCGGGGTTTGCCTACGCCCGTTTTGGCGACCTCGAGTCCGTCGAGCGCCTCATCAGCGCCGACACGGTCGCGGTGATGGTGGAGCCAATCCAAGGGGAGGGCGGTGTGCGCCCTGCGCCCGAGGGGTTCCTGTCCGGTCTGCGGAATCTCTGCGACCGGACCGGGGCGCTGCTCATCTTTGACGAGGTCCAGACAGGAGTGGGCCGCACGGGACACCTCTACGCCTACCAGCACTTTGGCGTGACCCCGGACATCATGACCCTGGCCAAGGGCCTGGGCGGTGGCGTGCCGGTCGGAGCGATGTTGGCGACCGACACGGTGTTTGAAGGGTTCACGCGCGGCAGCCACGCGAGCACCTTTGGCGGGAACCCGTTGGCCTGCGCCGCCGCCGAGGTCGTTCTGCGCGAGGTGGGAGACCCGATGTTTCTATCGGGTGTCCGGGACGTCGGCGAGTACCTGATGGCGTCACTGTCGAATCTCGACGCCGCGGTCCCGATATCGGCGGTGCGCGGAGTGGGCCTCATGGTGGGGGCCGAGGTGGGCGCCGAGAAGGCCGGCGCAGTGGCAACCGCCGCGCGGGAGCACGGGCTGCTCATCAACACGGCGGGCGGTACGACGCTCCGGTTCGTTCCGCCGCTCATTGCCACGCGTTCCGACGTCGACCTCGCGATGGAGCGGCTGCGGGCCGCGATGGCGCAGGTCGCGTCCCCTTGATCAATTCGGCCCGTGCGGCATTGTTTGGTTGCATGCGCTCTCCGGGGCGATGTATGGTTTGTCGCGGTATCATTGCCTGCAGTGCTGGATGGGGGCTGCCGTAGAGCGACCTCTTGAGGGCGCTGCGCCGGGAGTGGATGGTCAAACGCTACGACAAGCTGGGGATGAGCGACGACGTACCGGTCGTGGATCGGCATGCCCGACCGGACACCTCGCGCGTCTCCCCCGGCGACTGGTCTGTACTAGGCCGCGTGGACGGCAAGCGAACCATCCATGAGCTCGCCTACGATTCCGGCATGGCCGCCGAGGCGGTCATCGCCGCCCTGACCAAGTTGAAGTCGTTCGGGATGATTCACCTCAAGGGGGAAGCCGCCGCCTCCGATGCCAGCGGGTCTACTTCTCCTCCGGCCCCGACACAATCGGGCCTTGGCAACCGGACGCGCCCCCCGATTTCTCGCTCAATCAGGCCAACACGCTCCACGCGGACCGGGTCCCGAAGCCGGATCACCGGGCCGGCCCAGGTCAAGAAGAAGACCGCCGTGCGCGTGCCGTACCCAGCGACGTGGCCCATCCCAATCTCGCAATTCACGTTCGACCCGCTGGACCTGGAAACCGAGGCGGAGATTGGCGTGGAGAAGCGTCAACAAGTGCTCTACTACCACTACCATCTGGAGAAGGTGACGCACTACGAGCTGTTCCAGCTCGACCCCACGGCAGACGACCGCGAGATACGCCGCGCGTACTTCAAGCTCAGCAAGGAGTTCCACCCGGACCTGTTCTTCCGGAAAGATCTCGGCGCGTTCAAGCGTCGAGTCGAGGAAGTCTTCCGCTGGATCTCAAGCGCCTACGCGACACTCACGGACGCAGACAAACGCGCGCGCTACGACGCCGCGCTGCGGAGCAAGGGCAAGCTGGCCGGTCCGTCGCACGACCGAAGCGGAGAGCCGGACGCGGACCATTTGAACAAGGGACGTGAGGCGGAAGGGCAGGGCAATCTGCGCCGCGCCATACACTTCTACCGCGCGGGGCTCAACGCCGCGTTTACTGTGGATCTTGCGCTACACGCCGCTCGCTGCCTGCTGGAATTGGGCGAGGATCTGGACGAGGCCGAGAGGCTGTGTAAGCGTGCCTCAAGTGCAAAACGACAGGGTGCACATCAGGTTGATGTGCTATTGACCTTGGCTTCAGTTCACGAAGCCCAAGGACGACACGATGCTGCCGATGAGCTGTACCGTCAGGTCCAGAAAATCGAACCGGGCAACGCGATCGCAAGCGCGGGTCTGGAGGGAGCGTCACGTGCGTAACGGTCGTCGGATGGAGAAAGCATGGACCGAGTGATTGGAATCGACCTGGGAACGACGAACTCCTGTGTAGCAATCGTCGAGGGCGGCATTCCAAAGGTCATCCCAAACAAGGGTGGCTACAAGACGACGCCGAGCATCGTGGCCATCAGCGACAGTGGTCGCCGCCTCGTGGGTCAAATGGCCAAGCGCCAGGCGATCACCAACGCGCGTCATACTGTCTACGCCGCCAAGCGCCTGATTGGCCGCAAATGGGGAAGTCCGGCTGTGCTGCACAGCCTGGAGACCTGCCCCTATCAGATCGTCGAGGGCCCCCACGACGACGTGCGCATCAAGCTTCGCGACAAGGCGTACTCGCTGCCGGAGATCTCCAGCATCATTCTGCAGGAGATGAAGCTCATCGCGGAGGAGTACATCGGCGAGGAGGTGACGCAGGCCGTCGTGACGGTTCCCGCCTACTTCAACGACGGGCAGCGGCAAGCCACAAAAGACGCTGGCCGCGTCTCTGGCCTGGACGTCCTGCGAATCATCAACGAGCCCACAGCGGCGGCGCTGGCCTATGGATATGGCCGCGACGACCTCGAGGCTCGGGTCGCAATCTACGACCTCGGTGGCGGCACCTTCGACATCAGCGTGCTTGAGGTCCATGACGCGGTCTTCGACGTCCTCAGTACCGGGGGCGACACGTTCCTCGGTGGTGAAGACTTCGACGCGCGCATCATCGAATGGCTCGTCTACGAGTTCGCCGCGGAGAACGAGGTCGACCTGCGGCACGACGACATGGCGCTCCAGCGGATGAAGGACGCCGCGGAGAAGGCCAAATGCGAGCTCTCGGCGGTCAAGGACACCGAGATCAACCTGCCGTTCATCTACACCAAGGACGACGGGGAAGCGCTGCATCTGCAGCGGACCCTCGTGCGCGACAAGCTCGAGGAGCTGGTCGAAGACCTCATTCAGCGCACGCTCAAGATCTGCGACCAGACCTTGCAGGAAGCCGGCCTCAGCGTGGACGACGTGGACGAGGTCATTCTCGTCGGCGGTATGACCCGGATGCCCCGCGTGCAGCACTGCGTGCAGGAATTCTTTGGCCGCGAGCCTTCCAAGAATGTCCACCCGGATGAGGTTGTTGCCCTCGGGGCCGCGATCCAGGGCCACGCCCTCATGGACGAGGAGTCCGACGTGCTCCTCCTCGATGTCACGCCGCACAACCTCGGAATCGGGGTGTACGGCGGTGGCTTCCAGGTCCTCATTGAGAAGAACTCCACCGTTCCCACGGCGCGCAGCCATATCTTCACGACGGTCAAGGACAACCAGACGTCCGTGAAGATCATCGTGCTTCAGGGTGAGGGCAAGCAGGCCAAGGACAACGACCTCCTCGGCGAGTTCATCCTCCACGGTCTGCGCCAGGCCCCGGCCGGCGAGGTCGAAGTCGAGATCACCTTCGAGATCTCCGCCGATGGCATCGTCTCCGTCTCCGCGCGCGACCTCGAGACCAACCTCGAACAGTCCATCACGGTCACGGCCACCAGCGGCCTGACTGAGGACGAAATCGAGGCGATGATCGAGGAGAACGAAGAGTACATGGTCCAGGTCAAGCACTCCGAAGAGATGGAGAACCAGCGCGCGAACGTGCGCCGGACCATCCGCCAGGTGGAGAAGCTGATGCCGACCGTGCAACAGGTGATGGAGAACTCCACGCTCGGAAAGGACGCACTCCGGAAGGCTCAGGACGCGCTCGAGCGTGCCAAGGAAGCACTCGAGGGCCGCAATATGGAGCACCTCATCAGCACGGGCGAGGCGCTCAACCGAACGTTTGCCGTCTTCCAGGGCATCGTTCAGCGGATGCAGTAGGCAGGACTTGACCGGAAAGGACGAACCGGGCGGTTTCGATCTCGACATCGACCTCGACGATGACTTCCAAGAGGATGCCCCGAGTTCGCAGCTCGAGCTCGGGTCGCCCAGTGAGGCACCGCCATCCGCACCGTCTCGCCCAACGCCGAGGGGTATCGGCCCGCCGCCCTCCGCTCCGCCGCCGCCCTCGCGACATCGCAGCAACGTCGTCCGGTACCGTGTCCCACACACGCAGCCCCCGCGCAGGCCAACCCGCATCCCTGGTGTCCCGCTGACGGAGGCTGAGACCGCCCAGGTCACGCCGTTTGACATCGACCCTGAGGATCTGTCCAACATCTTTTCCAGCTCGGACCCGCTCGCCTACGGGACCGAACTCGGGGACTCCGACGTTCCCGAGACCAGCCTCGACGACGGATTCGACCCCTGGGGCGACCTCTCCGACGAGAACCAGGACGCAGCCAAACCCCTGGAATCCGACTCGGGCGCCCCGGCCAATCAATTCCAAGCGCCTTTCGCCTCCCCACAGCAACGCTCGGCGTCCGACACGCTCCAGACCCCTGTCGTCGGCGTTCGCGATCAACTCGCGGCAGAGGCCGCCGTGCCGGAGTTTGACGACCTGGCCGACCTGGGCTTCAGCGCCCGTCCCGTGACGCTTCAGCAGCTCAACTACGCCGATCCGTCGTATGTGGAGCCCGACCCGCTCGACGTTGCGGAGGACTACGTCAGCTTCGACGACGTGGCCTTTCACGAGCAGGAGAATCCCTCTGGCAGTGAGACTGCGCCCGCTGGAGCCATGGCCGAGTCCGACGCGCTCCTGGGCGAAGGACCTGAGTCCGACGATCCAGAGCCGGTAATAGGGCTCAAGCAGCTCGCGGCGGGGACCTCGGAGGTCGAGACCAATCCGATGGACGACGACGAGGACGGATTCGCCGAGTTTGCCATCGACGTGGACGACCTTGCCGTTGCCGACCCGACCCAGACCCTGCGACCGTAGACCTCGCAGCTGGCGAGGCAGACCCCGAC
>CALBXO010000698.1 GCA_937890335.1 uncultured Pseudomonadota bacterium
GGTCGACAAACTCCAGGTGGCTGGGGTTGAACGCGAGACTCAGGGCGACGTCCTTCCCGGCGCGCGTCCGGTAGAGGTGTGAGATGCCACGGTGGTACTTCACGTCCCCGCGCCCGACCAACGTCTTCTCGTCCTCATCGCGAAAGATCGCGAAGAGGTCCTCCAGAGGCTTGTCGAGCAGATTCACCATCACGTTGAGCCGGCCGCGGTGCGCCATCCCGAGCAGCATCCACTTGACGCCGCTGTCCGCCGCGCGCTCGACGATGGCGTGCAGCAACGGGATCATGGCCTCGCCGCCCTCAAGACTGAATCGCTTGGCGCCCACGAATTTGCGGTGCACGAACTGTTCGAGGTGTGTCGCCGCGGTGAGATGACTCAGGACCCATCGGCGGTCTGCCGCATCGAGGCCGGCATTGCCTCGACTCGATTCGAGCCGGTGCGCCAACCAGCGGCGTTCCTCAAGATCGGGTATGTGCGCAAACTCAGCGCCAGTTGTTCCAGTGTAGGTCTGCGTCAGAACACCGATCAGATCGGCGACGGTGGATCCCGCCGGCATGGCTACGTCGCAGCGGACCGGGCGAGCCAGATCCGACTGCGTGAGCCCAAACTGCGTGTAGTCCAGACTCGTCGCGGTGGGGGCGAGCGGATTCAGGTTCGCCTGCGCGTGGCCGTCGCGGCGCACGTGATCGACCATCGCGCGGACGCCCCAATCGACGCGGACCTGCTCCGCGCTGTCCCAGGCGGCCTGGAGTTGAGCGGCGGTCGCTGCGTTCGGAGCCCCTCCATTGCGGGCTCCGCGACGTGCGTCCCACACGGCGACAGCCTCCTCGCCACAGAGGTCGACGAGGTCGTCCCGGGTGAGCGCGTCAAAGGCCGTGGCCCACTGCGTGGACACGTCCTGGGGGTCGGCCATCCACTCATCGAGGAGGCCAGCGATGTGGGCTGCGTTGATACCTGAGAAGGCGTTCAAACGGGTCATGTACCGGGGTCTCCATCCGAGATCGTCTCACCGACCTACCACAGCCTTTGGAACGGCGCACGTTGCCCCGACCCGCGTTTCTTTGAAATTTCGGAGCGGCAAGGCTAGGTTCACGCTTGGTTCAGTGTGCCCGCTCGACAAGGCCGATCCCGAGGCGTTGAGCAAGGACTACGACAGGGAAAACTCTAGGAGGAGTGAGAGATGAAAAAGACTGTTTACACCATCGTGTGTGTGTTTGTGCTCGCCGGTCTGACCACAGCGTGCGAGAGCGAAATCGACAACAAGCCCGCCGCCAAGGTCGAGGAGGCCGCCAAGCCGACGGAGACGGCCAAGAAGGCGGTGGAAGAGGCGCCGGCCAAGGAAATGCCGGGCAACAAGATGGACGGCGCGGCCGTCTACACGCTGGATCTGGCGACCAGCACGTTCTCCGTCGTGGGTGCCAAGGTCACCGGCGATCACACGCTGACCTTCAAAGAGATGACTGCCACCGCGGACGTCGACGGCGGCAAGGTCAAGTCGGGCAAGGTCACCGTTCAGATGGCCAGCGTTGAAGCGGACGTGGAGAAGCTCACCGGGCACCTCAAGAGCCCGGACTTCTTTGACGTCGCAAACCATCCGACCTCGACCTTTGAGATCGTCGAGGTCAAAGAGGGCACGTCGGCGGCCGGCACCCACGAGGTCGTCGGAAACCTGACGATGCGCGGTGCGTCCAAGAAGGTCACCTTCCCGGCGGACATCAAGATGGAGGGCGACGCGGCCTCCATCAAGGCGCAGTTCACGATCAACCGGAAGGATTTCAACATCGTCTACGCCGGCAAGGCTGACGATCTGATCAAGGACGATGTCCTGATCAAGCTCGAGCTCAAGTTCAAGAAGGGCTGAGACCCGATCCGCCCCCCTCCCTCAGAGGGGGGCGCCCGAACCTCCCATCACCTGGGCTGAGCCGTGTCACCGTGGGCAGCCTGCCACTCGGTCGCACGTCGCACGTAGCAGGCTTCACCGCCCGGTGAAGGCTGCTATCGCGCGCAGGCGCACGCGAAAGGCGCACGCGCGGGCGCGCGGAATGTCTTCCACTGAAGGCGTCACACGAGGACCCAAACCTCGTCGCCCCGGACCTCCACAGTGTAGCGCCGAAGCTCGTAGATCGCGTTGTCCAGGCAGCGCCCGTCGGCGATGTCGAATCGCCAGTCGTGCCTCGGGCAGGAGACGATGGTCCCCGCGATGTCTCCAAGGCCAAGGCTCCCCCCGGCGTGGGGGCAGGAGTTCTTGAAGGCGAAAAATCCTTCCGGTCGGCGCAGGACCGCGACCTTGGTCACGCCGACGAACACGACCCGGGTGCGGTTGACGACAAATCGGTCCAACGGACCGATCTTGACCCAGCTGGGTTCTTCGTTCGGGACTTCGAGATCATCTTCAAACCATGACATGTACGCCAGAGGAGACGCTTGGACCGCGCGTGTCAACCTGAAGGGCAGTGAGCGACGGGCGCGACCATCACGAGCACGATGGATTTGATCCCGGCGCTCGGCTCGGCTGGCCCGCGCTTTGCTTCTTCCAACGGAGGGAGCCGTGGAACACCGCCCGAGACGCCATGCACTTCGAATTTCTGGAGATCACCACCATCGTTCTTCTGGCCGTCGTGGTTCTGTTGCTCAAGACGAGCGGGGGCCGCCTTGAACCTCGCTCAGCGCCGCAGCCCGAGCTGCGTCAGCAGCCGAGGCAACAGCGCCTGGAGCGCGGCGAGGATCCGGTCGCGGCTCTCCCTGAAGACCTCCTCTGAGCCGCCAATCGGGTCCGCTACATCGCCTGGCTGGGCCATGTAGTCGCCAAGGTAGATGATCTTGTCCTCGGCGTGAGGCGCCTTGTCGAGCACGATGTCGCCGTGTCGGTCCTCCATCACAATCACGGCGTCGGCCACGTCAATGAGGGATCGGCTCAATGGGCGGCTCAGGTGGTCGGACACATCGAGACCGAGCTCCCCGAGAACGTCGTGGACCTCTTGCGGTGAGCGCCGGCCGGTCAGACCCAGCGTGCCCGCAGAGCCGATGTTGGCCGGATGGCCGGCCTGTTGGAGGATCGCGTCCATCAGCGCCGCCGCCATGACGCTGCGGTGCAGGTTACCCGAGCAGACAAACAGCAGTGATTTCATGGGGTCTCTCGCGAAAGGAACTGCTGGTAGGGTGTGGGTAGGTCTGCGCCGCTGGTCGCCGCATGGGTGTCCAGCTCGGCCCCGCTGAGGGTCTCCCAGAAGAGCGCGCGGCCGGCGTGGCCGTCGGACAGCCAGCCCATCATAGCGGCAAAGGCCTTGGACGTGTAGGTCGGGTCGGTGGGGAGGCAGAGGTCGCGCATCACTGCTTCGGCGGCGGCGCCAGCCGCAGTCGGGTGACCGTATCCCGCCCCCAGCTGGGCGTCATCGATGAGAATGTCGCCAGGTTCGACTCCGTCGCCGGCGACCCCCCGGTCCATCTGGCGAAGGGCCTTGAGCGCGGCGTTGGCCAGCCCAGCGACTCTGCGCGCCCCGATCCAGGGGCCGGGAACAACCCGCACCCCCACAACAGGGATCGCGAGTCGCGCGAGGTGCAGCCCAGCGACGAGGCCGGCCTGGGTGGCACCACTGCCCAGCGCCACGAAGATCCTCGTCGGCGCGGGACACAGTTGGGCCTCAATCTGCTGCGCCAATTCGAGCGCGGCGTCCACATAGCCCAGGCAGCCCACCGTGTTGCTGCCCCCGGCGGGGACAAACGCCCAGTCGGTCTTCACCGCGTGATCCAGCGCCAGACCAACGCCGATGCCGACCGGTCCCGCCGACAGCCGCAATGTGGCCGACGTCGCTGCCAGGTGGCGGAGGTTGGCGCTGACGTGCTCCGTGACAGGTTGGGGCATCTGACGCAGCTCCACGTCAAACCCCGCGTCGCCCGCGTGGATCGCGGTGGCCAGGCAGTGGTTGCTCCCGATGGCGCCGACGGTTGTGAGTCGGTGGATGCCGCGCTCGCGGAGGTCGCCGAGGAGGAAGGCGAGCTTGCGCACCTTGTTGCCACCGTAGCGCGGCGAGGTGAGGTCATCGCGCTTCACGAGAAACATTCGCTCGTTCCACACGTGCTCGGTCACCGGCGTGGGCATGGTGCACAGCGGCCAGTAGGGCAGGGCGGACAAGCCGGGAAAACGGTGGAGCAGTGCCTGCATCGTACCAGGTGCGTCTGTGTCGGCGCCGGTGTAGGCTACACGCGTGCGCCTCGCCATCACCATAGCATGTGCCGCGTCTCTGATTCTGGCCTGCTCGGTCGCTTGGTGCGAGCAGCCCCGGCGGCAGGGCCTGACCATCGAGGGCGGCTGGGGGCTCGGATACACCGCCGCTGTCGGTGGGGGACGCGCCACCGAGGGCAGCGTGGATGCCACGAGCGTCGGGATTGGCGTTGGCGTCTTCCTGACGCCGGCGCTCGCGGTGCTCTGCCGCGTGGGCCCCAGCCACGGCTACAGCGTAATCGACGCGGAGCGCATCTTCCGGGTGACCCAGACGCCGCTGGCGGGAGTGCTCGAGTGGTTTCCGCACCCGCGGTGGATGGTCTCGGCGGGCGGAGCCTTGATGGTTCGCGTCACGGACGACGTGACCGTCGATACTGCGCAGACAGCGACGCACCGTGGTGCGGGGCTCGTGCTGCGCGGTGGGCACGGGTTTGCCAACTGGGAGACCGTCGGGCTTCGATTGACGCTGGAGATCATCGCCGCGCGGTATGAACGGGACACCTTGGTGTCGTCGTTCCTCGGGTTTGAGGTGCAGAGCTTTTGAGAGGGATCAACCAGCTCGTGGCGGTGCTCTGCGCGGTGGTCATGACCGGGTGCGCGGGTGTGCCACGCCCCGCGCGTCTGACCGCCGAGGAGCCTGGGTCTCCGGTGGAGCTCGACGCCCGGACGCGGCTTGTGGATACCCCCTGCTCGGGCCGGTTTGGCTTCCTGGTGCCCGGCGCAGGACAGCTGTGCTACGGCAAGCCCGGCGAAGGCGCGACGCTGCTTGGGCTCACGGCGGTGGAGGTCACGACGGCGACCGTCGCTGGCGTCACGGGCGAAGGGCCTGCGCTTGAGAATCCGGCAGTTTTTCTGCCGCTGGTGGCGCTCCAGAATGTGTGGATTTACGGCGTCGTCGACCCCTATCTGGACGAGCAGCGGGCCGCGCAGCAGCTCTATGTGCCGCAGGAGAGCTTGTTTGAGCTCGCCGCAGCGCCGTTCAACTACCGCGTGCTGACCCAGCCGGACGTGGGCCTCGGCATTCTTGGTCTGGCTTCCCTGGCGATTGTGTACGGCAGCCTGGTCAATACGGGGGGAACCCCGATGAACACGGGTAGGACGTCCGCAGCTCAGTACGTGGCGGTGACCGGAGTGGGTTCGGCATTGTTCACCCATGTTGCCATCGGCGAGGAGGTCCTGTTTCGCGGCATGCTCCAGTCGGGGCTCGCCCGTAACCGTGGTCCATGGGTGGGCTGGGCGTGGAGTTCTGCGATTTTTGGCGCGGCGCACCTGCCCAACGCGCTGGCGTTACCCGAGTCGCAGCAGCGTGACTACCTCCTCTACAGCGTTCCTTTCATCACGGTGGTCGGCAGCTACCTCGGGTTGACGTACCACTGGAACGACTACGCGCTGTCCGCGCCGGTGGCCGTGCACTTCTGGTATGACCTGCTGTTGAGCCTGGCGTCGTTCTCTGCAGCGCCCGACACCGGTACCGTCGGGACCTCGATTCGTCTGCCCTGGTAGCCCGCGAGCGAGATCTGGCCTCCCACGATCCCGCCATGACGGGCGGAGACGACGTGGCTGGTTGACAGATTGGGCCGCGTGTCCTAGATTCCGCGCGCACTGAAATAGGCTCCACTGAGCCCCCGACCCGGTTCTCGGTATCACCTTGCCTCGAGGGATGACTGGGAGCGGGCGTACACAAGGAGAAAGAGGCATGCCGCTGCATCCAAAAATCAAAGCCGAGATCATCAAGGCGCACATGCGTTCCGAAGGTGACACCGGCTCCGCCGAGGTTCAGATTGCGCTGCTCACGCGCCGCATCGAGGACCTCACAGAGCACTTCAAGACCCACAAGCACGACCACCACAGCCGTCGTGGTCTGCTCAAGTTGGTGGGCCAGCGCCGTCGGCTGCTGGACTATCTGAAGCGCAAGGACGTCGGACGCTACCGCGACATCATCGGTAAGCTCCGCATCCGCAAGTAGATGTTTCTGGTGAACGCCCGGCATTGGGCTGGGCGTTCACTCTTGCGTCGGTCTGAGACATCGCGCGTCCATTGTAGTCTGTAGCCGAGGGCCCGACACGGTCGGGCCCCGGGCTACACGCTACAAGACGCTTCTCGGGCCGTTCAACACGGCGCGGTCGGTACGACCGCACAATGCACGGACGCACGACTGCGTCCGAGAGGAGTGGTCCATTGGCCATTATTCGTGAAGGCGCCCTGCAGGGCGACAAGGAGCTGGTCTTCGAGACCGGTCGTATGGCTCGCCAGGCTGGCGGGTCCGTTTTGGTTCAGTACGGCGAGACCGTCGTGCTGGTTTGTGCGACGGAGGGTGGCCCGCGGGCGCACCTGCCGTTCTTTCCGCTCACGGTGGAGTACCAGGAGAAGACGTACGCTGCCGGCAAGATCCCGGGCGGATTCTTCAAGCGCGAGGGTCGTCTCGGCGAGACCGCGACGCTGACCTGCCGCCTCATCGACCGTCCGGTCCGGCCGCTGTTCCCGAAGGCCTACCAGAACGACACGCAGATCATCGCCACCGTGCTGTCGCACGACCAGGAGAACGATCCGGCCGTCATCGCGATCACCGGCGCGTCCACCGCGCTGATGATCTCGGACATCCCGTTTGACGGTCCTGTGGCCGGTGTTCGCGTCGGGCGCATCGACGGTGAGTTCGTCGCGAACCCCACCGAGAGCCAGCGCAACGAAAGCGACATGGACATCATCCTGGCGTGCACCGAGAAGGCCATCGTGATGGTCGAGGGTGGTGCGCAGGAGGCCGACGAGGAGACGATGCTCTCCGCGTTGGACTTTGGCTGGGACGCCTGCAAGGACGTGCTGGCCCTCCAGCACCGTCTGCGCGAGGCGTGTGGCAAGAAGAAGATCGAGGTCGTGGAGGTCAAGAAGGACCCCGCCATCCTCGAGGCCGTGCAGGAGGAGTGCGGGGACAAGCTGATGGCTGCCCTGACCGTCCGGGAGAAGCACGCCCGCTACGCCGCCATCAAGGCCTTCAAGACTGAGATTCAGTCGGTGCTGGCCGAGGAGTTCGTGGGGCAGGAGAAGGAGATCAGCGAGGCCTTCGAGAAGGTCTGCAAGCTGGCCAACCGTCGCCTGATTGCCCGCGAGAAGATCCGCCTTGACGGACGCAAGCCTGCCGACATTCGCCAGATCACGAGCGAGGTCAGTGTCCTGCCCCGCACCCACGGGTCCGCGCTGTTCACCCGTGGTGAGACCCAGGCCCTGGTGGTCGCGACGCTCGGCACCAGCCGCGACCAGCAGCGCATCGACGCGCTGACGGGCGCGTCGTTCCGCAACTTCATGCTGCACTACAACTTCCCGCCGTTCTGCGTTGGTGAGACCCGTCCCCTGCGTGGGCCCGGTCGTCGCGAGATTGGCCACGGGATGCTGGCCCACCGGGCCATCTCCGCGGTACTCCCGGATGAGGATTCCGACGTGTGGCCGTACGCCATGCGCCTGGTTTCCGAGGTGCTCGAGTCCAACGGCTCCAGCTCCATGGCCACCGTCTGCGGTGGCAGCCTCGCGCTGATGGACGCCGGTGTGCCCCTCAAGGCGCCCGTCGCCGGTATCGCCATGGGCCTCATCGCCCAGGACGGCGAGGTCGTTGTCCTGAGCGACATCCTCGGCGACGAGGATCACTTCGGCGACATGGACTTCAAGGTCTGTGGTACGGAGAAGGGAATCACGGCGTTCCAGATGGACACCAAGATTGCCGGCGTAACCCGCGCGACCATGAAGAAGGCGCTGCTCCAGGCGCGCGACGGTCGGCTCCACATCCTCAGCAAGATGGCTGAGGCGCTCACCGAGGGCCGCAAGGAACTCAACGCGCACGCGCCGCGGATCATCTCCATCAAGGTCAAACCCAGCCAGATCGGAACGATCATCGGCTCGGGCGGCAAGACGATCCGCGGGATCATCGAGCAGACCGGAGTGGCGATTGACGTGCAGGACGACGGCACGGTGAACATTGCCTCGGCGAACCAGACCCAGGCCGACAAGGCCATCGAGATCGTCCGGAACCTGACGCAGGAGCCGGAGGCCGGCAAGCTCTACATGGGCACCGTCAAGAAGATCATGGACTTCGGCGCCTTCATCGAGATCCTCCCGGGCACCGATGGCCTGTGCCACATCTCCGAGCTCACCGACGGTCGCGTCGAGCGGGTCGAGGACGTGGTCAGCGAGGGTGACGAGGTGCTGGTCAAGTGCCTGGCGGTCGACCGCTCCGGCAAGATCAGGCTCTCCCGCAAGGAGGCGTTGGCCGAGCAGAAGCCCAGCTGACGCAGGTGAGGCGCTGCGTCGCCTCGGAATTGTGACATTAAACGCCGCCACTGTTATTGTGGCGGCGTTTACGCTCTCGGCTCCGGTCTTCCGATGGGAAGGTTGGGACGACAACCGACGCCCGGAGACAGGCCGCGTTGAGCGACCAGCTCACCAACGTGTGGGGCAATTGTTGGAACTGCGGTGCTGACCGCGGTGGTGCGGACGTCTGCACGGGCTGTGGGCGGCGGGCCGACGAAGATCCCCTGATCGGTGTCCGCCTGGGCCCGGTTCGGCTACGGGAGTTTGTCTCCGCTGCACCCGGCACCAACCTGTACCTCGCCGACTACGTCAAAGAGGGCAGCGGCACAGCCGCAGTCCGCGTCCTTCCCGCAAGCCTCAAGGGCAACGCCGGCGCCGTGGACGCGCTGCACGACGCCAATCTGAGACAGAAGCTTATCGAGAGCGAGCACCTGTGTGCCGCGCTCCACGTCGGGCGAGCCAAGGGCAAGTTGTCTTGGATTGTGCTCGACTGGCCCGTCGATGCGCAGCCGATGACCCGGTTGCTCAGTACACTCGGCAAGGTCCAGCTGGGGATGGCCCAGGTGGCCACCTTGGCCGGCAACGTTCTGGGCGCCCTGGCCGAGCTGCGCAGCGAAGGCGTGGCGCACGGTCGGATCTCTCCCGACGCGTTTGTGGTGACCGGCACCGGCGACGAGGTGCGTGCGCTCCTGATCGACACGGGCCGCGGATTGCTCGCGGATTCGGCTGCGCCAGGCGTCGCTCCCGCCACAGAAGTGCGGCGACGCCCAGGCTGGAAGGGAGTCGAGCCCTGGAACGTCTACCAGGCGCCGGAGTGTCTGCGGCAGGGGGAGGCGTCCCCAGAGTCGGACATCTACGCGGCCGCTGTGTTGGTGTACGAGCTCCTCACCAGCCGCCTGCCGTATCGGCTCACCCGGCATCAGGACATTCTGGCGGCAATTCGCCGCGGTCGACAGCTCGACAAGCTGTCCGCCTCGCATCGTCGCGCGGA
>CALBXO010000699.1 GCA_937890335.1 uncultured Pseudomonadota bacterium
CACCTCGTCGATCCCCTCGGGTCGCGCGATCTGGACCGTTCGCCGCTGAACGAAATCCTCTTCATCCTGTGCGGCCAGCACGGGCGCGGCCTGCGGACGCTCGACAGGCGTCTGCGCCGGCTCTGCGGCAACGGCGGCCGGTGCGGGGGCCGGTTCGGGGACGGCGTCGCCCTCGGGGCTGGCCACCTCGCGAAGCTTGAAGACGCGCATGGTCGCCGCGTCGGTCACATGGATGCTGTTGTCTTCCTTGATGTCGCAGACGACGCTGCGGACAACCTGGCTCTCGCCCACGCGACCGAGTCCGGTCTTGAGCGCCTGCATCCAGTTCGTCGCCTCCACCTCAAGGGTGACGTCGAACTTGTCCTCGTCCGCGGCCGGAATGAAGACCTCGTAGCGCATATTTCCTCCGATGGATCGAGCAAGCTCAGTGGGAGCAACGTCCCTCGCCGCAACCGCCACCCTCGGGCACGGTCGTTTCGAGCTGGTAACCTTTGTGTTCTGCCTCCTGGGCAGTCCACTCAGTCACGCCGGGCTCGGCAGTGAGGGTGTCGCAATCCACGCAGTGGTAGGCAAATTCACGCTCGTCGTCAAGCTCGCGATAGACGACCACATCGCGCTGACACTTTGTGCAATGCGCGTGAGGAAAGGAGGCGAGTTCGGGTTCGTCGAGGTGGAACATGGTCTGCAGGCTACAGGCTCACTCCAACAGGAGCAAGAGGGTGCTCCACCGGGTTCGGCCCGAGGCGTCCCGCATTGGATAGGCCCCGACGGCCACTCGGCGCACTTTGCGGGCGCGTGCAGCGTCAGGGATCTTCACGTCTGCGGGGTCCAGGACGACATGGGTCTGGATGTGAAAGGAGCGGTAGCGGAAGTGCTGCGCACGGAGGTCGGCGCGAATCCGGTCTGAGAGGCCATCGGCGTTCTCCGCTTCCCGCGCGCGCGCGGCCGCGATCCGCTGCAGCTTGTCGCTGCGATTGAGCGGGAAGAGCTGCTTGGTCTCGCGCATGGCGTCCAGGCGCTTGTAGACCTCCGCCTGAAATTGTTTGCCGGTCAGCTCCCGCTGGGGCCGGGCAAAGTTCTGGGTCAGATAGATGGTCCGGCGCTCGTATTGGTCGGTCGAGAACGCGGCTCCAATCCCCACATGCGTGAACTCCGCGTTGAGGATGTTCTCACGGTGACCCAAGCTCTGTAGAAGACCCATCTCGGCGTCGTGAACCGAACGGTTGCGGGCAATGTTCTCGCCGCTGGCCTGCGAGGGATACTTCTGCGCAGCGAACCTGTCGTCGAGGGTCCCTTTGGTTGGTGAGACATGGGCGAAATAGCCTGCGTCGCGCATGTCGGTGGAGTGTCCGCGGGCGATGTTGTCGAGCCGGATGTCGCGCTCGAGCAACGGGAACCCGTGGCGGGCCCGGTCTTCGTTGAGGAGCCTGAACATCAACGCCTCCGCGTCTGCTTCCGTGGCGACCTCGCGCTCGTCCTCCGGCGCCTTGATCGTGACGCTGGTGGGAGGCGGGATCTCGACCCAAACCGGGAAGAGGGCGGCCACCCTTGGCCCGAGCGGCCCGGTAACGAGGACCTCGACCCAGTGTTCACCTGGTTGCAGGACCTTCCATACCGCGCGGAATCGTCCCTCCGTCAGGTCGAGGTCCGCCTCTTCCACAGCGGACCCGGGTGCAAGGATGAGCACCCGCGGCTCGCGCATCTCCGGCGCCAGAGTCCCAGCGATCACGACCTCGGAGTCCGCAGCCACCCTGCGTGGCAGGGGCGACAGCGTGACGTGTCGCTCGCTGGCGAAAAGAACCCACGTCCACCGCATCGGCGGCTGCGCCCGCGCCCGGCCCACACCAAAGTGCGTCGACGTGTCGAGACGGTTGGCCATGACCGAGCGGACGTGGGCCACAAAGTCGTCGTCTGCGACGCTCGAGCTCTGGAAGACGTGGCTGGCCACCCAGCCATCGGTGCAACCCACATGGTGCAACACGACGCTCTGGAGCTCGTCGGGCAGCTCGATCTCGCCACCAGGGCGGGCCTGCAGATGCCGAGCGAACTCTGCCGCCGCACGGGCGAGGCAGGGATCGTATTGGAGATTCTCAGGGAGCTGGCCCAACGAGCCGAGCACACGTTTGTCGAACGGGGTTTTGCGTTGGCGGCCCGCGTAGGTCTCGGCGGGGGGCGCAACGAGTTCCACATCGCGCGGGCCGGACGGCACGTCAGCCACCGGTGGGCGCGGCGGTTCGTCGCCGCAAACCGCGCAACTCGCAGCGCACAAACACAACACCAGGATCAGATATCGGACGGAACCCGTCATGCACCAGACAGTTGTGGGGTGCATTTGTCCGTCTGTCGAGCCCTTGATTGCCAAACCGCGCGGCGGTGGTTGCGTTGACCGGCCCGACGCAGGTCGCTATGGATCGCAACCGACCGTCCATGGAGACCGTGATGCAGAATCTCCGCGCCGCCCTGTTCCTCGCACTGCTCGCGTGCGCGTGCGCGGGCCCTGACACGAGCAAGGCCCCGCCCGGCTTCGAGGCGGGAGCCGACGCCGGTCGGGACACACCCGCCGAGGTGTGCGAGGACCGCGACCGTGATGGATCGCCCGTGGGGCCGGATTGCGGCCAGGTGCTCGAAGACTGCGCCGACGACGACCCCGCTCGACACCCCGGCAACGCGGAGATCTGCGACGGCCTGGACAACGACTGCGACGGCGCGGTCGATAACGGCGTCGTCACCGAGGCCTGCACGCTGACCCTGGGTGTGTGCGCCGGCTCGATGAGGGCCTGTCATCCGGATGCGGGCCTTCTGGCCTGCGGCTCGGAGCAATACGGCAAAGACTGGCTGCAGGTCGAAGACGGTTTCCAGGACGAAGCGCAATGTGACGGTCTCGACAACGACTGTGACGGCCAGACCGACGAAGGGTGCCCCTGCTCGGGGGACGAGACCGTGCTGTGTGGCCTCGGCGAGGGCCAGTGCGAGCGCGGTCTGCAACGGTGCGTCGAGGGCCGGTTTGGTCCGTGTGAGGGCGCCGTCGAGCCTTCCGATGAGCTCTGTGATGGACTCGACAACGACTGCGATGGTGACCTGGACGAGGCCCTCCCGGCGCCGCCTTGCAGCGCGCAGATGGGCGTGTGCGTGGGCGCCAAACAGTTCTGTCGCGGCGCCACGGGATGGGGCCCATGCGGCGCAGACGAGTATGGCGACCGGTGGGTGCCCGTGGAGGATCCCGCGGTGGCCGACGACGTCTGTGATCGCCTGGACAACGACTGTGACGGCCAGGCCGATGAGGGCTGCGACTGCGCGGACGGCGAGGTGATTCCCTGCGGAATTGACGTGGGTGCGTGCGCGCTGGGGACGCAGACCTGCGAAGACGGACGCTTCGGCGATTGCCGCGACGCTGCCGAGCCATCAAGTGAAGTGTGTGATGGGCTCGACAACGACTGTGATGGAACCCGAGACAACGGGTTGACCGCGCCGTCCTGCGGCCTGCAGCTCGGCGTTTGTCTCGGAAGCCGGCAGGTCTGCGGCGGCGACGCGGGGTGGCTCGGCTGCGATGGCGTGGCCAGCTACGGCGATCGCTACGTGCCGGTGGAAGACCCTGAGCTCGCCGAGGGCGTCTGTGACGGCGTGGACAACGATTGCGACGGACAGACCGACGAGGGCTGCGACTGCGTGGATGGCACGGTCCAATCCTGTGGGACCAACGTGGGCCTGTGCGCAGTCGGACGTCAGGTCTGTGCAGGCGGGCGACAGGGGCCGTGCCAGGGGCACACGCCGCCCGCCGACGAGGTGTGCGACGGCGAGGACAACGACTGCGACGGTGCAGTGGACGAGGAGGTCGAGCGACCCGACTGCGCGCTTGGACAGGGCGTGTGTGCGGGCGCGAAGATGCGGTGCGGCGGGCGCGACGGGTTCCTTGCCTGCAATTCCGAAGACTACGGACCGGCGTTCCAGGAGACCGAGTCGTTCTGCGACCGCCGCGACAACGACTGCAATGGCGAGGTGGACGAAGGCTGCGAGTGCGTGGACGGCGACATCCAACGGTGCGGCTCCGACGAGGGGCTGTGCGAGGCCGGCTCGCAGACCTGCGTGCGCGGCGCCTGGGGCACC
The DNA here is from genome assembly GCA_937890335.1 of uncultured Pseudomonadota bacterium. Taxonomy (GTDB): domain Bacteria; phylum Myxococcota_A; class Bradymonadia; order Bradymonadales; genus CALBXO01. Next base: position 4,105 of record CALBXO010000699.1, read on the forward strand.
TGCGTGGGGGAGGTGGTTCCGGCACCCGAGACGTGCGACGGCGTCGATAACGACTGCGACGCGCTGGCGGACGAAGTGGAGGATCTCGACCCTCCAGACTGCGCGCTCACCGCTGGCGTCTGCGCCGGCGCCGTCCAGGCCTGCGCGGGGCGCGCCGGGTTTGCGGCGTGTACCGCGCAGAGCTACGGGCCCAATTACGACGACGGAGTCGAGGTCCGCTGCGATGGGCTGGACAACAATTGCGACGGTGAGGTCGACGAGCAATGCGAGTGCCTTCCCGACGCCACACAGGTCTGCGGTTCCGATGTGGGCGCCTGCACCACCGGCGTGCAGCGCTGCGTGGAGGGGTTCTTTGCCGAGTGCGAGGGCGAGGTGGTGCCCGAGCCGGAGGCCTGCAATGGCGGGGATGACGACTGCGATGGCGGCGTCGACGAAGATCTGGTGCAGCCGTGCCCGCGCCAGATTGGACTGTGCGAAGGCGCGGTCGCCCGATGCACCGGGGGCGCGTTCCCAACGTGCGGCACGACCGAGTATGGCGCCGGGTACCTCGACGAGGAAGTCGGGCGCTGCGATGGGCTCGACAACGACTGCGACGGGCTCGTGGATGAAGGGTGCGCACTGCCCGCTGTCGTCATCAGCGAACTTCTCTACGATGAGGAGGGCGAGGACAGCGGGGCGAGCCTCTTTCTTGAACTCACCGGCCCGCCGGGCGCCTCGCTGGGCGGACTGAGCCTGCGCGCCATCAACGGAAACGGCGGTGGCGTCTCACTCCAGATCGCGCTGCCGCGGCAGTCGCTCGCGTCCGACGGCGCGTATTTGATCGTGGGAGACAACGCGCGCAGCACGCTCGCCGACGCAGCCGATCTTCGCGTCGGTTCCGTCGATCTGCAGAATGGTCCCGACAGCCTCCAATTGGTGTGGAACGAGGGTACGGAGATCGAGGCTGTCGTGGACGCGGTGGCCTACGGTGAGTTCGGCGAGGGTATGACCTTCGCCGGGGAGGGCGCAGCGGCGGGGGAGCCGCCTGTGGGTGAGAGCCTGACCCGCGACGCAGACGCCTCGGACACCAACGACAACCTCGCGGACTTTCGGCCGTCGGGCGTTGTCAGTGGCGTCCCAACGCCCGGCGGTCAGCCGCTGCCAAATGTGCATGTGGCTCTTCGCTGGGACACCGACGGGAACGACCTGGATCTGCATCTGTTGCAACAGGGCGCGACCTTCAGGACCGCCCCGGGCGACTGCTACTTCGCAAACCGAAACCCAGATTGGGGCATTGTGGACGACCCCAGCGACGACCCCAGCCTGCTGCGCGATGACGTAGATGGGTTTGGTCCGGAGTACACCAACCTCCCGCGCCCCGCCGATGGCACCTACCTGGTCGAGGTGCACGTCTGGCGCACCTCCGCGCCTGTCCCGGCGACGGTGACGGTGTCGATCGATGGCGGGGGCTCCCCGGGCGTCAACGAATTCAGCTTCCGACAGACGCTCCCCACTACGGGAACGTACTGGGCCGTCGCCGAAATCATCAGCCTGGACGGTGTCTTGATGGTGAGGGAGCGCGACGAGGTCGCACAGGTCCCCTTCGACGGCCCAGCGCCCTGACCATCGGGCCATGGGCCCATGCGCAGGCGCGCCTGGCGGGACCCATCTGGGCCCCGCCGGCGTCGTCTCCCTCTGCCTTCCCCACCTGAGAAGCCGTGTAGTCTGTGCACCTGAAAGGTTGTGGACGAGCAATGCAACGCGTGGGCCAACGCGCAAATCTACCATCGGATCTCGTCGGAGACGGAGCCCGGTGTCTGAAGATCGCCAAAGTGGCCATCAGACTTGACGTTCAGTTGCCAAAAATTGTCATCTAATAGGTTCGCCTGCCGCGCGACGTCACCCCGCCACAACCTGTCATTCGGCGACGAGAAACGTGGACCCGAACATCGTCGCCGAGGCGTCGCCGGCCCGGAGCGCGGCGGCGGAGAGGCCACCCAGTTCGTCTTCCAGTGTGGCGGCAGTGCTCTGGAGCCATGCCGCGGCGACGGCCTTGGCATCGTCCGCCAGGTCCGGGGATGCGGAGAGCCGCTGCCCGCCGACTTCCACAAGGCGCGCCGCGGAAACCGGCGCGATGGACGCGAGCTCAGACGGCCGGATGGCCCGAAGCGGCTCCGGCGCGTCCAGCGCCCAGAGGAGCACGCAGGTCCGCAGTAGAGTGCCCAGGGAGATGAGCTCCACCGCTGGCTGTACGTCGTCGCTGTAGACCAGCTCCCGCAGCGCGTCCGGCTTGACGCCCAGCAGCCCGTAGAGCGCCGTGACCTCGAAGGCCAGCATCGTCAGCCTTGAGGCGGCCGTCCGTGCGTCGGCGCTCGACCCAAACGGCCGCGCGAAGCTCTCCTCGCGCGCGTGGTAGAGTGGGCGAGCCAGCAACAGGCTCTGGATCAGTCCTCTGTCTGAGGGGTCGAGCAGGGAGTAGGGCGCGTCGTCGATCACGGTCAGCGCGGCGACGAGGTCCGTCGAGCCGAACACTCGCCGCGCCTGATCGGCCAGACCCATGACCACGTTGTGGCCCGCCTGAACGATGTATTGGACGTGCGCGGTCTCGAGGATGTCGGCCCCAAGCCGGACGTTTCCGCCCGCTACAAACTCAAGACCAATGTCGAGCAGACCCCGCACGCGATCGAAGGTGAGCCGAACCGCCTCCAGGTCGCGCGGGTCGGCGGGCTCAGCGGACAGCGCCTTGTTGGCCACCGCCACGATCTGTTGCCCAAGGACGTCGGGCAGTGTGGCCTCGGCGATGCAGGATTCCAGGAACGTGCCGCCCTGGAACCTCTCGCGGTACAAGTCCGGCAGCGGGCCGTTGCCAAGGCGAGAATGCACCTCGGGTTGGCCCCGCTCGGCGGCCGCGCCCACCAGCTCGCGTCGGAGCTTCTCCAGCCCGAGGCGCGCATAGAGGCCCGCGGCCTCGTCAAATGGCACGAACCCGAGCTCGGCCATCCGGATGCTGCGATCCCGGTAGGCGGTCTCGGTCATGTTGAACACCAGCTCCCAGCTGACGCCCTCGAGCGCGGCCCGCGCTCTCTGGATGTCCAGGTGGTACCAGCGCCGCAGCAGCTGTCGCACGAACTGCTGCCGGTCGTCGTCCTGGGTGATGAACGCGAACGCCCAGACGCCGTCGAGGGTCTCGTAGGCGATGCCGTGCTCATCAATCTCTGCCGGTGGGATTCCGTCCTCGAGGTGGAAAACGATGATGCACTCCTTGAGCAGGAGCACGACCGGCTCGGGGTCCAGGGAGGACAACACCCGCGCCATGCGCTTGTCTCCCGCCTCCATGAAGACCTGCAGCCAGGGGACGAGGCTGGCGGTGTCGACTTCGTCCTTGCGCCAGCAGTCCAGGTCTACGAACGCCTGCACCTGCTCGTCGCTGGCGAGTTGGCACAGCTCGGCGCAGTCTTCCAACCCCACCTCGCGCACGAGGTGGTAGAGCGCGAACGGCTCCAGCGACTGCACCGCTGCCTTTGCGTCGGTTCGGGACAGCAGGGCGTCCACGCGGCGTGCTGGGCTGAGTGCGGAGAGAGCGCGCAGGTCCACGAGGGCGCTCGATGTGGGGTTCGGTTCCATAGCGGCCCGCAACATACACACCGCGGGCGGGGTTGCAACGGGCGGGCAAGAATGGTCGTCTCCTGCGCCATGGCACGCGAAATTGTTCTCAACTTCGACGGGGAGGTCTCGAGCCTGCCCATTGACCGCGTCACGCGGGAGAAACTCTACGGTCGAAAGCGACGCATCGTGGTCGATGAGCACGGCGAACCGTGCGAGTCGGCCCAGCTGACCATCGACGGTGCGACGCTCCTGCCGTCCGGGGGCACCTCGCTGGTGTACGTCGACACAGAGTTCCAGATGCTCGAGCGCAAGGAGCTCCTGGCGGTCTCCGCGACCGGCGAGGAGCTGGAGGCAATCCCCTCCTCACTGGGGGCGGAGCAACCACTCAATGGTCCCGTCGCCGTGGAGCATTTCCTCGATCACACGATCGTGGCGGTCTACGCGCTGAGCGCCGACGCGGTTGGCGAGGCCCTCGCCGCAGCGCTCGCGGCTGGAGGGATCTTCGAGACCCGCTTCAACTACACGCGCGGGTTTTCCACGTCGCCGCTGTTCGTACTGGGCAATGAGTTCGGTCTCTGGGGGCTCGTCGGCGAGCCAACGGGCTTCGCGTACCTTCGCCGCGACGTGGCCCTTGCCGACGACGACGACGATGCCGACCCGTTCGACGATGACCTCGATTTCGAGATGTTCTGAGGAGTCCGATGCCCCGCAAGATCCATGTCACCGACGATCGCAAGCGCGACGCCGAGATCGAGTTTTCTGCGCCGAAGCGCGCCCCCGGCTACGGATGGCTGACACCGGACCGGCGTCCGGTGAACACCGCCCGACTGATCAAGGCGCCCGAGGGGCGGACCTGGGAAGCGATCCTCTCCGCCAACGGTGGGGACGTAGAGAAGGCTGCGCAGGCGCTGGTCGCGGGGGATCCCGAGATCGACTACGAGCTCGTGGGCCGGGTGGTCGGCGACGCCGACCGCGTCTGGGTGCGGCACGACGGCTCCGTGCTCTACTCGGCGCGTATTCTTGAGATCGTGACGGACGCAGCCGGCGAAGAGCGCTCGCGCAAAGAGTTCGAGGATGTGGAGGCCACCGTCGGCGAGGAGGCGGTGCTGCCCTGGAGTGGCCGGCTGTTCGACGTCGACACCGTCGTCCGCAAATTCGTGTTGAACCGCAAGGTGCAGCTGCGGCACATCAACGGTCTGACGTACGACTTCCTCCACGAGATCGCCAAGACCCTCAGCGAGGGCGGCAAGATGCTGTACGTGGGGACGGGCTCCAAGGGGGCCGGTCCGCTGATCTTCCAACGCAACGGGACCCCGTGCCGCGGCTTCCTCGAGGGCCGCGTGGACGCCGATGGATTCCTCCTGGTGCTCCACCTGTCCAACATGGAGCTCAAGCCGGCCACCAAGGACGACGGAGGGGAGGCATGAGCGTTTTCACGGACGAGTTTGTCCCGTATGGGCCGGGGCGCAAGGCCAGCATTCGCGGACTCAAGATCGACGATCTCGGCGAGCGGATGCGCGGCTATCGCCGCGCGGTGGCGCGCCGCTACGGCATTGTGAAGCCCGAGCGAATCGTACGGGATCTGGGCACGGACGAGCAGCTCTGGATCTCGACCAAGGTCGACGGCGAGCTGTGGTTTCTCGTCAAGCACGCGGGCGAAGTTGCGCTGTGTGCCTACAACGGCCGGGTGCTGCAGGGCATCCCCGTGGTGGACGAGGCGGAGAAGATGTTGTCCGGCGTGGATGACGTCCTCATCGCCGGCGAGCTCTTCTCGCTGGCGGGGGAAGGGCGCCCACGGGTGCACAATGTGGCCTACGCCCTCGGCGACGGGTCGCTGGCGAAGACGCTGGGTTTCAAGGCGTTCGACCTGCTCAGCGAGGGCGCGACCGACTGGTTCCAGACAGGCTACGAGGAGAAGTTCGCGCGGCTCACGGCGCTGCTCGGCCAGGGCAAGCGCTGCGCCCTGGTCACCACCATCGTGGGCAATGGTGAAGCCGCCGTAGGCTGCTGGCAGGACTGGGTGGCGACCAAGAAGGCCGAGGGTCTGGTGGTGCGAGCCGCCGGCGGACAGGTCTACAAGATCAAACCAACCGTCACGATCGACGTGGTCGTGGTCGCCTTTGGGGAGCGGACCACCGCAGAGATGTCGCAGGTGCGCGAGCTGACCGTTGCACTGGTCCGCGACGACGGCACGCACCAGATTCTCGGCACGGTCTCGGGAGGACTCAGCGACGCGGATCGCGTCGAATGGCACCGGCGACTGAGCGCAATGGAGGTCCCGAGCGCCTTCCGAATGCCCAATAGCGAGGGCACGCTGTGCCGCTTCGTGCGTCCGGAGATCGTGCTTGAGATCAAATGCAGCGATCTCATCGACCGATCGGCGGGCGATCGGCAGGTTCGGCGCATGGCCGTGCGGTACGATCCTTCCAAGGGCTACGAGGCCGTGGGTGCCATGCCGATCGTGGCCATGATCCACCCAGTCATCGTACGCGAGCGCGACGACAAGGACCCGGACTCCATCGGCGTCGGGCTTGAGCAGGTGTACGCCCTCGTCCCGTTCGACGCGCGCCACGAGTCCGCCACGACGCAGGATCTACCCGGCGCCGAGGTCATCGATCGCAAGGTGTACCTGAACTCCACCAAGACCTCGCCGATGGTGCGCAAGTACGTGGCCATCGCGACGAACAAGCGAGAGGTGGACCCCCGGTACCCGCACTTTGTCCTCTACACGACGGATTTCTCTCCGAACCGCGCTGACGCGCTGAAGACGAAGGTCGAGGTCGCCGCGACACGCGAGCGGCTCGACGACGCCATCGAGGCCTGGGTCGCGGCCAACATCAAGCGCGGCTGGAACCCGGCGGAGGGCTGAGGCCGCGGCCGACGCCCGGGCCCGTGGTCACCCTCGCTCACGGGGGGCCATGCTGGCTCCGGCGACCGTCATTGCAGCGTGGGCGGACAGTTGCATAGCCACAGGACTTGAGATACAACACCGCGCCGGTGTTCCTGGTGGCAAGTAGCCCTCCGAGCGCGTTGATAAGGGACGAATCACAAGTTGACGACCAGAATCAACGCGTCGCCCGTATTCGGTGCAGCGGCAAGAGGGACCACACAAGCCCCCACGCTCTTTCGCGAGGAATCCTCATGAACCAATTCAAGCGCCCCGGTCGCGCCACGATTGTCCTGCTGCTCCTGGTAGCCGGCGTCGCGGTGTACGCTGGCTGCAACACTGTCGCGGAGATCAGCTTTGAGATCCGCAAATTCGACCGGGTCGAGAGTGGCGGTGTAGCTGCCTCGGCCGCAGCCTGTCAGATGGACGATTCGCGCGTGGAGCTGCGGTTCGTCCTGCTGGATCAGGAGTCCAAGGTCATCCGCCCGGGTGACCGGCTGGAGACCGAGCAGGTCGAGCTTGGTGGCACCTTCCGGGCGTCCAATGTGACCCTGGACACGGGCCGGATCTACCCCACCTCCGAGAAGGCCCTGGTCGTCTGCCCGGCGGGCTGTCAGACCGAGGCGGACTGCGCCAACCAGGCCGGCCGGTTCTGTGTGGAGGGGTACTGCCTGCCCACGCAGGACACGGAGCAGAACCCGCATGAGAGCTGCTACGCCTACGGCTACGACGTGTGCAAGCCCTACGCGATGGAGCAGGGTGGCGACGTGCTCGGGCGCAGCTTCACTTCCAACGAGCTGGTGAGCTTCTGCCGCAACAGCTGCACCGCCGACGCCGAGTGTGGCGACGGCCGCTGTGTGGAAGACGGCGACGGTTCGCGCTACTGCACCTTCAACCTCGTCGGTGACTACTGTGACTCCAGCGGCCAGTGCGACGCGGGCTTCATGTGCGAGCCGATCGACGGCGACCCGATGGGGCGTAAGTTCTGCACGCGCAACACCAATGTGGAAGTCATCCCGAGCTCCCTCGAGTTCATCAGCCCGCTGCCCCCGGAAGGGCGCGCGGAGGCCTTCCGGGCCATCGCCATGGTCATGGACAACAGCGGTTCGCTGTTTGGGCGCGGCGTGGTGGAGTCGGACCGGACGGTCAAGCTGGACCGCGCCACGGACCCGGATTTGTTCCGGATCGCCGCGGCCAAGGCCTTCCTGCTCA
>CALBXO010000700.1 GCA_937890335.1 uncultured Pseudomonadota bacterium
CGACGCCGAAGGGCACCACCAGCGCGCCCGTCGCCTCCAGCGTCATGTGATCGGTCACGCCGCCCATCCACATCTGGTAGTTCAGGCAATGCACCACGGTGTGGTCGGGCGTCAGCCCGGCAGAGGCCTGACAACGCCCGCCGACCGTGCCGGTGATGGTGCAATCGCGCGCCGACATCGCCAGGTTCGAAGGGCAGCTCGACCTCGCCGAGGCCGGCTATCGCCTCGCCAAGGAGCTCTACGACAGCCTCGAGAGCGTCGACCGGTATGTTCCACCGCTGAACCTCGCGCTCGTGCTGATCGCCAGGCGTCAGTACATCGAGGCGCGCGTCCTGTTGCGAGGGGTCGTCGACCTCCTTGAGGCCATGGGCAGGACCGGGGCGCTCGGGCTGGTCTGGCTGGCCTTCGTGCCCTGCGCCGCGGGGATGTCCGATTGGGTCGGCTACGATCGCTACCTGGGCCGGGCTTTGGAGCGGCTGGCCGATTCGCGGATGACGGACCCCGACATCGCGTGGCCCGCTGAATTGGCCGGCAGCCTCGCGCTCAAAGCGGGTCAGGCAGACCGCGCACGACCTGCGCTCGAACTGTCGAGCCTCCAGTGGCAGGCCCTCGGGCGCGATGCCGACGCGGACCGGGTGAGACAGCTACTGGGTTCCCTCTGACCTCTCTTCGCCGTAGGCCCGGGTCTGACGGTCCATTTCGGTCGCGCGGACACATGCGCGCTGGACACATCCGCGCCCTGTGCGTCCGTGGGCGAGGATCAGATGGCTTCCACTTCGTCGCGCGTGACCCGTCGCAGCACCGCCCGCAACGCCTTGACCCGCGCAGGATCCTCGGCGAACACGTGGCGCAATTGTCCGATGAGGTCCTTGGCGCGACGGAACGCGACGACGAGGTCGCCAGCGTGGTCGCTGCCGCTGCGGACATGGGTCAGCAGGTCCGTGAGGGGCTCGCCCTCGGCCCAGCGGACGCCGAGCGCCATCAGCCGCGGATCGAAACGCGGCTCGCCCCCAGCGAGTGCCATGGCCTGCTCGACGATTTCGCCCTCGACCACAGCCAGGATGGAGTCCAGGACGACCGAGATTGCGCGGGGTACGCGCAGCGCCACGCCGACCTTGGGCGGCAGGTCCGTCACCAGGCCGCAGCACACGCCGAACAGCTCCTCCGGTGACAGATCCTCAAAGCACCCGGCCAGGACCAGTTCTGCGACCAGCACCTCTTCGATCTGGACATGCTTGAGGATGCGCGCGCCGGCGCCCAGCTCGCGCCCCGTCAGGTAGCTGATCCCCTCCAGGAAGCTGACCTTCTCCAGAAACTGGTCGTAGAGCCAGCGGCGCTCCCTTTCGAGGCGTCGGGTGAGCTTCTGAAGTCTCTTGCGCGCGTCGTGTACGCGAGGCCCGTCGGCCTGCCGCCGCTCATCGGAGCGCACGCGGGCCTCCTCCAGCGAGATCTGCTGCTCCAGCGTTTCCTGCCGCCCGGCGCGCTGCCAGGCCAGGAAGCTGCGCGAGAGGAGGCGCTGGATCTCCTCGTCGTCGTACTGTTCCAGCAGGTTGACGACGGAGTGGAAGCTGAGGTTGAAGCGCGACTTGACCGGCTCGGGCTGCCCGGCCATCAGGCGCTCGACATGCTCCGCACTGCGCCGCCAGTCTTTGTACTCCATCTTCACGATGACTTCGCCGGCGTCGTCGAGGCCACGCCGACCGGCGCGGCCAGCTTTCTGCATGAACTGGCGCACCGTCAGGGGCGAGATCTGCTCCCCGTCGTACTTGCGCAGTTTTTCAAAGAGGACAGTGCGCGCGGGCATGTTGATTCCCAGCGCGAACGTCGACGTGCAGAAGAGCAGCTTGATGAGCCGCGCCTCGTAGAGCCCCTCGACGAGCGGCTTGAGGTGTACGTGAAGGCCCGCGTGGTGGTACCCGATCCCGTGGCGGAGCATGCGCTCGATGTCGGGCGTGAGGATGCCTTTGTGTTCCCCTCGGAACTCGTCGAGCCGGACGTCAACAGCCTCACGCTCGGCACCGTTCAGGAACCCGTTCCGACGCTTGCTCGCTGCGCGTGCGCACGCTTCCGTGCCCTTGCGGCTGAAGATGAAGAAGAGCGCCGGGAGATCTTCGTCGCGCAGCGCGGCGACCATGTCACGGAAACCCGTCTCCTCCGTGTCGTTGCCGCGACCACCGCCCCGGCCCCGCGAGAATTTGTCGCGCTTGCCACGTCCCCGACTACGCTCGCGCCCGTCTCGCTCCTTTTTCTGCGCCTCGTACCGGGTCTTGAACTCGGCCACCTCCACCGGACCTGAATCCAGGTTCATCAGACGGAAGCGCAGCGGCACGGCCCGCTTGTTCTCCTTGACGACCGCGACGCCGCCGCCGTGGATGTCGCTGAGCCAGAGCGCCAGCTCATCCAGATTCGAGAGCGTTGCCGAGAGTCCCAGGATTGTGACGTCGGAGGGCAGGTAGATGAGCACCTCCTCCCACACCGTCCCCCGCTGGGGGTCGTCCATGAAGTGAAGCTCGTCAAAGATGACCGCCCGCACCTCACCCAATTGCGCCGGTTCGCCGGCGAGTCCGGTCTGCTGAAGCAGGATGTTCCGCAGGATCTCCGTCGTCATGATCCGCAGGGGCGCGTCGTGGTTGATCACCACGTCCCCCGTGACGATCCCGACCTTTTCGGCGCCGTGTTGCGCCCTGTACTCTCGGAATTTCTGGTTGCTCAGGGCCTTGATCGGGGCGGTGTAGACGATCCGACCGCCCTCGGCGAGGATCTTGTCCACGAGGTAGTCGGCGACCAGAGTCTTGCCCGTTCCAGTGGGGGCCGCGACGAGGACGGAGCGTCCGGCGTCGATGGCTTCGATCGCCTCGCGTTGGAAGCGATCCAGCTTTTTGTCTCGGTACATCTTCACGCGACGAAAAGGTAGTCCACCCCCTCCTTGTATGCCCAGGTCTCCATGCGCGCCCGGATGTCGGTCCTTGCCCCGGGAGCCCCGACAGCCACGAGAACCAAAGGCTGTTCGATCCGCTCCAACGCCCAAGGCAATTCGGCCGCGGCCAGAATGCGGGCCCCGTGAATCGTCTTGCCGATCCGGCGAGGATGCAGCTCGATGGCAAAGGGGACCTGGACGCCGACCTCGGGCAGGGCGCGCAGCCAACGCTTGGCGACCCGACCTGCGCCCCATACCACGACCGCCGGTCGGGTAGCGAGGACGTCGCGCTGCAGGTGATGGAGTTTGCACGCCATCAATGCCTCCGGTGTGCAGCGCACGTCGACGCGGCTCGTGCGGTCGGGTCGGTCCAGCACGCGCACCAGCCGCTGCGCTACTTTGGTGAAACGGGCCCCGCCGTTGAGCCGGCGCAGCCATAGGTCGTAGTCCTCAAACCAGGGCACAGCTCGGTAGCCGCCCTCGAATACGGCGAGCCGCGCCATCACGCTGGAGTGGGCGATTGGGCTCTCGATGTAGCGCGCTCGGAAATGCTCGTCCGCGCTGAGGACCTGGTTGGCCCACGTCATGTACCGGGCCATGCCCCAGCCCAGATCCTGGTCCTCACGGACGACGTCGCACTGCGTCGCGACGAGGTCGACGCGCGCGTCTGCGTCCAGTGCGGCGACCTGGAGGGCAAAGCGCTCTGGATGGCAGACGTCGTCGGCGTCCACCCGCGCGATGTACTCGGCAGCGCCGATCCTCGCCAACCCCTCGTTGAGGGCGTGCACGATGCCGCCGTGGGGCAGGCGCTGGACGCAAAACCGCGTGTCGAAGCTGGCCGCAATCTCGGCGCTTGCGTCGTCACTGCCGTCGTCCATCACCCAGCACGTGAAGTCCTCGTACGTTTGGCACGCGACCGAGTCCAGGACGGCGCGCAGGGTGTTCGCGGCGTTGTAGACCGGCAGCAAGACGTGGACTCTGGTCACGTCAAAGCCGGTCCAGGTCGTCCAGCAGGCGCGTTCTGTCCGTGTCGTTCATGGAGTCCAGCGCGCTGAGGAACACCTCGACCTCTTGTCGGTTGTGCGTGTGAATCAGCCGTTTCGTCTCGGCGATCAGATCCAGGCAGACCTCGATGTCGAGCGGCTGGAAGCCCGATTTGGCCGCCGCCACCAGCTTGCGCAGCCGCGAAGTCTTGTTGCACAGAACCTCGTGCGCGGATTCGAGCCCGTCGACCCTGTCGCTGAGCGCGGGAACCGCGTCGCGGATCTGCTGGAAGATCGCCTCCTCTTCGACCCCGAAATGTTCGAGCATTTCGCCCAGCGCGAAGCTCAAGTCCTCGGTGACATCGTCCAGGTAGTCGGTGGACTCGCTGTCCCGCGCAGCGCGCAAGGTCGCGTCCAGACTCTCGAAGGTGCGGTCGAGGTGGGCGTGGTCAGCCAGGATGCGTGTTCGAAGATCGTCGTGGTTCATGCTCTCGCGCTCGGAAGGACCGCCGCACCTCGCTGTGGACCGGCGCGACATCGCTAACCTACCGCTGGGTGTCTCAGGACACCAGCGCCGGTTGACGCCCCCGTGGTAAGTGAGTAATCACTAACTTCTGACCCGCTGGCCCTGAGCGCCGGTGGGAACGACCCGGATTGTTGCAGGGAGGCTCATGGCGACCAAGCGTCTGTCCTCGGTCGAGCGGCGCAAACAGATTCTCGGGTGCGCGATCCGAGTGTTTGCGCGCAACTCGTACCACGGCGCCACCACGCGGATGATCAGTGAGGAGGCGGGCATCGCCGAGGCGCTGATCTACCGGTATTTTGGGAGCAAGCGAAAGCTGTTCAGCGCGGCGGTGGATCACACCGGCAGCCGGCTGGTCGCCGGGCTGCAGAGCATCCTCGACACGCACCCGGACGAGCCCCTCGCCGCGCTCGCCGCGCTGCTCCGCTTCTACGTTGACCTCCTGGAGAGGCACGAGGAGTTGGCGAAGATGATCTTCCTCGTCTCCGCCGAGCTGGACGACCCGGAGGTGCGCGAAGTCTATCTGCCGTACCAGGAGCGCGCCCTGTCCATCCTCAAGGGCGCCATTGAGCGGTGGCAGGCGGCCGGGTTTGTCCGCGACGACGTAGCACCGCGGGCGGCGGCGTGGGTTCTGCTTGGCAGCTACCAGCTGCTCGCGCTCATGAAGCACTCGGGACGGCTCGACGAGCTCAATCTGGACGTCGCGCTGGCGTTGGTCCGGCCGTTCGCCGCAGCCCCGCCGTCGTAGACCAACCCGGCGGGTCGGTCACGCCGATTCTTTCTCGTAGACCAGCAGCGGCCGCTCGTGGTTGGTGACGACCTCTTCGGTCACGATGCACTCCCGGACTCCCGTCAGAGACGGGATCTCGTACATGATGTCGAGCATGATCTCTTCGATGACCGCGCGCAGTCCACGGGCGCCGGACTTGCGGGCGATCACCTTCTGGACAATGGCCAGCAGGGCGTCCTGGTTGAAGCGCAGCTTGACCTGCTCCAGCTCAAACAGCTTCTGGTACTGCTTGACCAGGGAGTTCTTGGGCTCGAACAGAATCCGGACCAGATCGTCCTCGGACAGCGCATCGAAGGTCACGATCACCGGAAGGCGCCCGACGAACTCAGGGATCATGCCGTATTTGATGAGGTCCTCGGGTTGGACCAGTCGGAGCAGGTGATTGATCTTTTTCTCGCGGGCGTTGAAATCCGCGCCGAAACCGAGCGCGGTCTGGCCGACGCGGCGCTCGATGATCGGTCCCAGCCCTTCAAAGGAGCCGCAACAGATGAAGAGGATGTTCGTCGTGTCGACCTGGATGAACTCCTGCTGCGGCCTGTTGCGAGATCCCTCGGGCGGAATCATCACCTTCTCAGACTCAATCATCTTGAGCAGGGCCTGCTGAACCCCCTCGCCGCCAACATCGCGGGTTGACGAGGGCGCGTCGCCCTTGCGTGAGATCTTGTCGATCTCGTCCAGGCAGACGATTCCGCGGCTCGCGCGGTTTACGTTGCGATCCGCGGCGATCCACAGATTCTTGATGACGTTCTCGACATCTTCCCCGACGTAGCCCGCCTCTGTCAGACTCGTGGAGTCCGCGATGGAGAAGGGGACGTCCAGCCGGCGCGCGAGCGTCTCGGCCATGAGGGTCTTGCCGGAGCCCGTAGGCCCGATGAGCAGGATGTTGCCCTTGCTCAGCTCGACGTCGTCCTCTTCGCCCTCGCCATCCAGCTCGGTCTTGATCCGCTTGTAGTGGTTGTAGACCGCGACGGCGAGCACCTTCTTGGCCCGCGTCTGGCCGACGACGTGTTGGTCGAGGAACTCGCGGATCTTGGCCGGCATCATGTCCGCCCCGCCGCTCGCCTCCACCGGGGAAGTGACCTGGCTGTCCTCCTCGATGATCTCCTTGCACAGGGAGACGCACTCGTCGCAGATGTGGACGCTGCTGGGTCCCTGAATCAACTTGCGGACGTCCTTGGACTCCTTGCCGCAGAAGGAACAGCGAACCCGGTTGTTGCGATTGCCTGCCATAGTCCTCGTCACGCGCACGTGGTGGCTACCTTCCAAAGCGGCAGCGGACGGAAGGTAGATTGCGCTCACAACGGTGTCAACGCGCGTCTTGACACGATAGATCCGTGACTCTAGTATCCGCGCCCCGAGTCCCGGAGCGACCGGGCTATTTGAGTCAGTGAGGATGTTTCCATGGCAGTGAGATTGCGCCTGGCCCGTCATGGCGCCAAGAAGACCCCGTTCTACCGAATCGTGGCCGCCGATGGGCGTGCGCCGCGCGACGGTCGTTTCCTGGAAGTCGTGGGCACCTACGATCCCATGACCGAGCCCGCCGAGGTGCGCCTCAAGCAGGAGCGCATCGAGTACTGGGTTGGCGTTGGGGCGACCCCGACGGACACGGTGAAGAGCCTGTTGCGCCGCGCGCGCCGCACGCCGGACACCGTGACCTTCCTTGACGGTACGGCCGCTGCCGCGCCGGCCAAGCCCAAGGCCAAGGCCAAGAAGCCCGCTGCGCCGGTCGCCAAGGCGGCCGCTCCGGTGGAGGCTGCTCCGGTGGAGGCTGCTCCGGTGGTCGAGGCTCCCGTGGTCGAGGCTGCTCCGGTGGTCGAGGCTCCCGTGGTCGAGGCTCCGGTCGTCGAGGCCGCCGCTCCGGTTGTCGAGGCTGCTCCGGCGGTCGAGGAGGCTCCCGCTGTGGAGGCTGCTCCGGCTGTCGAGGAGGCTCCGGCTGCGGACGAGGCTCCGGCTGAGGAAGCCGAGTGACCACCGAAGCCGCCAGCCACCCCGCGGGTGATTTGGTCCACTTCGTGGTCAAGCACCTCGTCCGGGCACCCGACGAGATCTCCATTCGCGTGGAGGACAAGGGCGCCCAGGATGTGGTCTTGCTCTCGGTCGCCGCACCCGATGTCGGGCGCGTGATCGGACGGCAAGGTCGCACGGTCAATGCACTGCGCACCCTCCTTGCTGCCCTTGCGCAGACCTCGCACGCGCGCGGCGCGACTCTCGAGGTTCTGGATCCGCCGGAAGACTGACCGATGGCCGAGGAGACTCTCGCCGTTGCCAAGGTGGGACGCTCCCACGGCCTGAAGGGTGAGTTCCGGGTTTGGATGCTCAGCGAGGGCGCGGACACGCTTGAACACACACGGCGGCTCGTGCTTGAGGCCGACGACGGTCGCAGGCAGGAGTTTGCGATCCGTGCCGTCCGCTCTGCGGGCCGCGGCGTCATCGTGCGCGTGGAGGGCATTCGCTTCCGCGACGAGGCCGAGGCGTGGAAGCACGCCGTCGTTCACGTCTTCGCCGCCGATCTTCCCGAGCTCCCCGACGATGAGTGGTACGAGTTTGAGCTGCGAGGCTTGCCCGTCGTTCTTGTCGCCACGGGGGAGGTTGTCGGCGAGGTGGAGTCCATCTTCGACAACGGTGGCCACGACGTGCTCGTCGTCGTCGATGGAGATACCGAGTTCCAGGTGCCTTTCGTGGACGGTATGGCCGAGGTGGAAGACGAACGCGTTCTCATCGATCCGCCGGAGGGCTTGATCGAGGTCACGCGGTCGGCCCGCACGGAGGCGCGCAAGTGAGTTCCGAGCCGGAGCCGCGCGGCACAGAAAAGGCCGCTGGGGAGGGTTGGGTCTGCCATCTGTTGACCTTGTTCCCAGACTTCTTCTCCTCTCCGTTGGAGGCCAGCATCGTCGGCAAGGCCCGGGAGAGGGGCGACATACGCTTGGAGGCCCACGACATTCGCGCCTTCGCTGACGGCAAGCACAAGGTCACTGACGACTCGCCCTACGGTGGCGGCGCCGGAATGGTGATGAAGCCGGACCCCATCGTGCGCGCGTTGGAAGCGGTCGAGGCCCTGGAGCTGGAGCGAACGGGGCAGCGACCCCACCGGATCGCGCTGACGCCGGGGGGAGCGCCCTTCAGGCACGCGGACGCGAAACGGCTGGCTCAATTGGGGGCGGTCTCCCTGGTCTGCGGACGCTACGAGGGGATCGACGAGAGAGTCATGGAGTTTGTAGACGAGGAGATGAGCCTCGGAGACTTCGTGTTGACCGGCGGTGAACCCGCCGCCCTGACCATCGTGGACGCGGTGGTCCGATTTGTTCCGGGAGTGCTCGGGAACAGCCTCAGTGCAGAAGACGAAAGTTTTGGCACTGGACGCCTCGAGTACCCCCACTACACACGGCCCCGGACCTTCCGTGGTCGCGAGGTTCCTGAGATTCTTTGCAGTGGAGACCACGGGAAGGTTGACCGCTGGCGTAGGAGTCAGGCATTACTCCGGACCCTTGAGCGCCGCCCGGAATTGTTTTCGCGGCGACGCCTGGACGAACAAGAATGGAAGCTACTGCGCGAACAGGGCGTGGAGCGAGAAGCTGTTCTCGATGCAGTGGGTGCCGTTGGCGCCGAAGAGGTTGAATCATGAACGTCATCAGTCAGATTGAAGAGCGGTATCGCCGCAGCGACATCCCCGAGTTTCGTCCCGGTGACCTCGTCCGTGTCCACGTCCGCATCCGCGAGGGCGAGAAGGAGCGTATCCAGGTCTTTGAGGGCAACGTGATCAACCGCTCCGGCGGTGGCACGCGCGAGACGTTCACCGTACGGAAGATTTCCTACGGTGTTGGCGTGGAGCGAATCTTCCCCGTGCACTCCCCGCGCATCGAGAAGATCGAGGTCGCTGCGTTTGGTCGCGTCCGGCGCGCCAAGCTGTACTACCTCCGCAAGCTGCGCGGAAAGGCGGCTCGTGTCCGCACTCGCCGCCAGCGCAAGGGCAACGTGTAAGAGACACATTCCGTGTCGGTTCCCATTGAGCCTGCCGTCTACACGGCGGGCTTTCTGGGTTTGTGCACCGGCGATCCGTCGGTGCCGCCGCGCCTTGTCATGATGGACTGCGCGCCCCAAATGGATCGTGACAATGCCTCGGTCGCGCGGGTATGTTGGGCTCGTGTGGCTCAGAGAAGTTGTCTTTCAAGGTCTGTTTGGCGTCGATCGCCCCGCGAGGCTGTCGGTAGAGGCGGGTTTTTGCAGCCTCGGCCTGCCAGCCGGCGCAGACCCCGGCGCATTCCAGGCGCTCCTCCTCTCTGTCCTCTACCCCAGTACAGTCTCCGCTGAGCAAGTTCTGGAGCTCGCCGATGGCGACGGTCGGCGCGCTCGCATCGGAGCGGTCTTCACCGTTCCAGGCGTCGCAGGGCGGGTGCACAAGGTCTACCGGCGTGCCGACCCCGAGTCCATCGTGATCCAGGAGGTTCCCGACGGGGGCCGAGGACGCGAGATCGCGCGCGGCATCGACGCCGTCAAGGAGGTCCTCGCGCGCGTTCATGGTCTTCCTGCCAGCCCGGACGAGTTCCGGATGGTTCACTGTGCGGACTTTGGCGGGTTCCTTCCCGGTGCGTCCCCCGCCGCCGCCGGCGCTGGCGATCTGGTCGAGCGGTACCGTGATGCCCTGAGGATTGAGACCCTCGAGAGCGAGCTCTCCGAGGTCGAGAGTCGTCTCGCGGACCTCGAGCGCGATCTGCGCAAGGTCGGCAAGCGCGACAAACGAATGTCGGACATTGAGGACCGGATCGCGCAGATCGACAAGGTCCTGGTTCAGGGAGGCGCGGATCTCGAGATCGTCCGAGGCTACGAGGGCGCGTCCAAGGACCTGGACGGCCGGGTGCACGACTACCAGGATCAGATCGTTGAGGCGCGGGCGCAGCAGGACGCCATTCGCCCACGCCCGATCTGGAAGGAGTACGCGCTGGTGGGCGGAGCAGCCGTCGCGATGATCGCCACCTTTGCGTCGTTGGTGACGGACATGCGTCCGCTGGCGCTGATCAACATTGGCGCGTTTACGGTGGCCGGGTGGGCGCTCCTGCGGCGGTTTGGCGTCCAGGAACAAGCCAATGGCTACATGACGCGCGTGGAGCAGGTCTACCGGCATGTGGAGGGCGCCCAGGAAGAGCGGGGCACCCTTGAGCGCGAGTTTCGCGCCGCGCTGCGTCGTCTCGATCTCGACACCGCCGACGACATCGGGCAGCTCGAGGACGAGCGGGACCAGCTGGAGATCAAGCGTACGGGCCTGCTGGGTCGCAGCAACCCTGAGAAGACCAAAGGGCAGCTCGAGCAGCTGCAAACCGAGGAGCGTGAGCTGCTGTCGCGTCTGGGCGATCTGCGGGCTGAGCGCAGCCAGTTTGGCGATTACACCGTGTCGCCCTTCGAGCTGGAGCGGCAACTTGAGGCGTACGGCGTGTCCGTGGCTTCGCTTCGATCTGCGGAGGCGTCGGACCCCCGTGGGCTGTTCGCGGCCCTGGCGGAGGTAGCGGTGCAGCGCCGACAACTTCGCGACGACCGTCTGACGGAGAAGACCCGCGCCATGCTCGGCCGGTTTGGACAGCACCTGCTCGGCCCGTCATTTGCCGACGTCGGGGTCACGGCCAGCGGCACAGTGCAGGTGGCCGGCCTCGACACGGCGTCGGTGGACCGCTGGCTCGACCGCGGCGGTGCCGAAGTTCGGATGTTGGCTCTGGCGTTCACCGGTGCGCTGCTGGCGACGAGTCCTGCCGCGCTTGTGGGCGCATCGCGCCTCCTGCTCCTGACGTACCCCTACGCGGGCCTGGACGACGGGCAGCGCCGCAAGGTCCGCAAGCTCTTCGACTACCTGGGCAAGTACATCCAGGTCCTGGCCCTCGAGGTCAACCAGTGACCCAGGGCCGCATCGACGCGGCATGGGCGCACGATTTCGATCCGGACGCCGACCGCGCCGAGCGCATGGGTGTCGTCGAGAGGGAGTTCTGGGACGATCCTCTCTGCGCCGTGTACGAATGGACGGACGACGGATGGACGGTTGGCGACGTTCGGAGTCCCACATTGATCGGGGTCGATGAGGCAGGGCGGGGTCCGCTCGCGGGGCCGGTCGCAGTGGCGGCGGTGATCTTCTCGCCGTCGATGCTGGCGCGGCCACCCACGTGGCTGTCCTCGCTCGACGACAGCAAACGGTTGCGAGCGGCGGACCGCGCTGCGCTGTTTCCACAGATTCTCGCCGCTGCAGAAGGCTGGGCCGTCGCACACCTGCACGCGGAGCACATCGACCGCGTCAACATCCTGCAGGCCACCTTTCAGGGGATGTCCATCTGCGTAGAGGCGGCGCTGGGTCTTGAGCAGAGCTCGCTGGTCACGGGGCCCGAGATGCGTGCGACGTCGGGTCCGTGCACACCGTGTTGGTACGAGAGCGCGATCGGGCATGACGCGCTTCTGGGGGCGGACGTGCGCTCGAGCTGTGCGTCGCCGCGCGGAAGCGGGCGCGCGGCGCGGGTCTTGGTGGACGGCAACAAGCGCTACAAGGCTGCTGGAAGCCGAGCGGCCGATCTGACACAGCATCCGATC
>CALBXO010000701.1 GCA_937890335.1 uncultured Pseudomonadota bacterium
GCGCAGATCTCGTTCACCGAGCGGGGACGAATTGGGGGCAAGGTCGAGACCGTGGAGCTGAGGCCTGCCGAGCCGCCGGGAGCCATTCCGACCGCACGTTTTGTTCGCCCACCGCACGACGACCAGCGCGCCGCGGTGCTCGCAAGCTCGAGCGCGACGACCACCCTGTGGAGTGGTTCGTTGGAGGAGCGCAGCGTGGCGGGGTGGCTGCTCATGGCCGGTGGCCGGGCGGAGCTGGGATCTGTACCGTGCAGGCCGCAGGGAAGACCTTCCACCTGCTCCTGGAACACGGTGAGCCGTCCGACGTGCAGGTAGTCCCGCAGACAGGGACCTACTCGTTGGCCACAGTCGTGGCGCAGTCCGGCGCGGTGGAGCCTGCGATGGTTGCCCAGGTCAATGACCTGTCCCGCAGTCACGGCGTGGACCTGGGGAACGCGCTCGTCACGGCGGGGTTACTGACCGAGGATGAGGTGGCCAAGCTGCGGAAGACGCGGGTGGCGTTTCTCCTCAGGAAGATGCTCGAGGCCGAGAGCGGCGCGTTCTTCTACACACCGCTGGAGTACGTGCCGTACTCGACGGGTGTGGACGCCGGCGGGCTGCTGCGCGCGGCGTGGAAGGTCGCCACCGCGCGGCTGCGGACCCTGAATCCCTCCGAGCTCGGCGAGCGCAGGCAGGAGCTGCGCAACAATTATCCGGTGCAGGTCGAGGACCCGCCGTACCCGCCGGAGGCCATCCCGCTGGACCACCGTGAGCGGCGCTTCTTTGACCAGTGTCTGGAGGGTGGGCGCAGGTTGTGGGAGGTGATGACCGTCTCCAACCTGAACAAGAGCCACTCCACGGTGGTGACGCTGGCACTGTGGGAGCTTGGGTTTCTCCGCTTCCAGTCCGAGCTCGAGCGCACGCACCACGATGAAGAGATTGTGGTGGCTGTGAACACTCGCGCCGCGCTCATCGATCGCGAGACCGACTTTGAGCTGCTGCACTGTCACTGGAGCGCGTATCGGGTTCCCATTGAGCGCGGGTATCTACGGGCGATGAACGAGCTGGCGGACGACAACTTCCCGCCCCGCATTCTGCCGCGGATTCGCGACGCGCTGGTTGCGCTTCGGGGCGAGGTGCAGCGCGCGTATGACAACCTGCAGGACGACGCGCGCCGCCGGGTGTATCGCGCGCAGGTTGCGGACAAATTGATGGTGGTCAACAGCGCGGACCTGTTCCTGAAACAAGCCGATATGTGTCTGATGCGCGACGAGATCGAGACGGTGGTGGACTACTACCACCGCGTCATTGAGATGGACCCGTCAAACCGGACTGCGCGCATCGGGCTGGCCAAGCTGCGGGCAAACCGCGGATAGGACCAGGCACCGGCCCGGTGGCCACCAGCAGGGACACCACATGCGCGTGATGTCGCGTGATTTGCCGTCCTGGTGAAACGCGTCAGCGCTCATCCCGCCAGCCAGTCGCGGGCCGCGGGTCGGGTCATGCACCACACTGTCAGGAGTGAAGCCAGCACTCCGGCGGTGTCGCCAGCCAGAAATCCAGCGGCGCCGAGGCCCACCAATGCAAGGGCGACCTTTCGCCGCCCGCGCGTGACCACCAGCCCGGCCAGAACGATGCGGACCGCCCCCAGAATCCACTGCAGGACCGTCTGACCGACGACGACGCCGGTGTACGCGCGCATTGTCCTGTCAACGTCGATGTCGTCGCCGAAGGGGATGTTGATGCTGGCTTCGATTCCGTCCTGACCTGAGCTGCCGAACAGGCACCACAGACAGCTGCACACGGTGAGGCTGAGCATCCCTGCGACGAGGTTGATCCACAGCGTCGCGGTGATGGACCCCGGTGCCGAGCTGGCCTGGGCTGCTGCGTGACCACCAGAGGCGCCGGCCAGCGTGGTCGCCGCGGGCGCGTGTGCGATCTGATCCAGGCGCTGGAAGGCCCGAGGAACGCGAAATGCGCCTGCGTCCACGGCTGCGTTGACCTGGGCGAGCTTCGCGTCGGTCTCGTCGTCGGGGTACGCCAGCAGGGCCGTGGCATCGCGGTCATAGCCGAACAGGAGTCGTCGCAGGAGCATCTGCGCTTCAAAGGCGAGCAGCTCAAGATGCAGGTTGTAGAGCTGCGCGTCGTGAACCCCGGTCAGCGACTCCCACTCACCCCATCCCTGCGCCTCGACGAGGTAGGCCGTGTACCGCCCCGCCGCCGGGTGGGTCAGTTCCTGGAGGCGCAAGCGCAGCTGCTTCTCCGCGAGCCACTGGGAGGACTTGCCCGGGACGCGTAGTCCGATTCCAGACCCAGGTGCCGCCGCGGCCGCAGCGGCGTCGCGAGAGTACAAGATGGTCTCGAACCCGTGCAGAGGTGCCTGCGGAGCCGGTGCTCCGTAGCGCGAGCTGAAAAAGCCCTTGAGTTCGTCTGGGCGCAACGGGGAGATCCACATGCCCTGGTGGGAGCCGCGTCCGCCGACGGTGGTTCGGTGCAACAGGGCCACTCGCCGTGCCATGTCGAGGGAACTGCCGGGATGGAGGGTGCCGGACTCGAGCCCAAAGGCGACGCCCTTGAGAAGGAACGCGGCCCGCTCGTCGTTGGCGCGGCGCGCCGCCGAGAAGGTCCGGGCGCCGCTCGGGTCGTCGGGCGTCGCGGTCGGAGCTGCGACCCGAGGCTGCGCCAGGCTGCCATTGCGCGCGCGGTGCGCCAGGTCGGTCAGTGCCAGCGCGAGTTGCCCGTGACTTCCGCAGGTGTACTTCTCGGACGTGGCGGGCGTCACGATCTTGAGGTAGTCGAGAAAAAGCCCGCCGAACCCCCCTGGCACAGACGCCGATTGAATCTGATCGTAGTCGATGGCGACGCGCTCGGTCACGTCGCGGAGGATGATGCGGGCGTCCGTCAGCAGGGCGCCCTTGTCGAGGACGTGCTTGGGCGCCATTGCGGCGTGGACGCCGGCCCGGATTGGGTTGACCCAAGCGAGGGCGCTCTGGGTGTTTCGCTCCACCACCAGCGCCACGACCTCCTCTCCGACCAGGTGATCGGGGCCCTGGCCCAACGACGCGATCATGCGCTCGAGCAGCGCCGCGTCCACGCCGGGCCAGAGGCAGACATGGGGCCCGCCAAGTTGGCGGCCCGCGACCGAGTGGGCGGTAGGGTGGATCACAGTCTTCAAGCATCGACTCCAGCGGCTGGGTAAGCTTGCCGTGGTGGCCGGTTGGCGTCCAGCCCGGGTCTCCAGGCGACGAATGCCAAGAGTTTTGGGGCCGTGGTGGTCGCGTTCCTGGCAGGCCTCCCGAGGCGGCAGGCCAGCTCCCGTGGGCAGGTCGTACCCGCGTCGAGCGCGGCCGCCAGGCGCATCGCTGCGGCTGTGCTCAGTGGGCGTCGCAACACCGCGTGGAGCAGAACCCACGCTGGGAACCCAGAGTCGGTGCGGCCCGGCGTCGGGTGGGTCGCCAGAAGCCGCAGCAATCTCCCGGCAGCGGATCTTGGCGGGTGTGCGCACGGGCGCGAGGTGACCTCCCGCAACCGTCGTCGCCAAGCCCATGCGGCGGTCATTGCTCGCCGCAGGTGCGCTGGTGGTGCGGAGGGGCAGGCGACGGCATCTTCGAGGCCCACAAGAAGCTGCATGACGGACCCTCGCCGGGTACTCACATCCTCCCTCGTGACCAGGCACCAAAAGAGCGCCGCGCCCTGAACGCCGAGGTCGAAGACAAACGCAGTGGCTTCGCGCCCCGTGGCCGTCAGTCCCTGGGGCGCGCCGCTGGGCGGCTGGCCCAGGCGCTGGTGAAGTGTGCGCAGACGGAGATCGAGCGCCGCGTATTGGTCGATCTCGGTAGGGACGGCACTGACAGTGAGGGCGTCTGAGAGCACGCCGGCCAGCGCGCCGCTGTCGCCCAGAGCGGACTCGATCTCCGCCGCGCGTCGCGACACGCGGTCGACCAGCCGCAGCGCCTCTTCGATGGGGCCAGTGGGAACCAGCGTGATCACCTCGACCTCGCGGCGTCCTGGCCCAAGTCGGTCCACGCGTCCATGACGCTGCACGAGTCGAAGTGGGTTCCACGGGATGTCGTAGCTGATCACGCGTGCGCAGTGCTGGAGGTTGGCGCCCTCGGACAAGACATCGGTGGCGATCAGCCAGGTGACCTGTTGCGACGCCGTTGCTGTGGTGGGGCCAAAGCGGTCCATCACCTCGGCCGTGTCGACCCGAGCGTCGGGAGCGGCGCCTCCGATTCGAGCGAGGTCGCCGCGCACCAGGCCAAGCCCGCGGTGTGGGAAGCGGTGCCGGAGGTATTCAAACAGCGCCAGGGCGGACTCCGACGACCGGGTAAAGACCAGCGACTTGCGGTCGTCCAGTGCGGCGGCAAGCGCGCTGTGTTTTGGATCATCGGTCAGGTTCAACACCCGACGGCATTGGTTGACGCGGTCCAGACATCGGAGGATGGCGGCGCTGTCCGGCGCGTCGTGCTCCCGCGGCGTGTCGAACACAAACGGCAGGACCGTCTGTCGATCCAGATCCGCGCTCAGTCCCCCAAAGAAGCGTCGCCAGCTGGACCGGTCCAGGTCGGCGCCGCCGCGGCGCGCCTCGAGTCGACGTGTCAGGAAGCCGGCGAACCGGCCGAGGGTTCCGTCAACGGCGGCGACGCTGGACTCCAGCCGCGACAAGAGCAGTGTACGGGCCAGTCCGGGCGGCAGCTGGAGCGGACCCTGGTCCAGGTGGTCCGACAGGGCCAGGACCGCCGACAGGACCGCCGGCTGTGCGGACCATGTCAGGCGGCTGCGGGTGGTCGTGGGAAAGTGGAGTGGCGCTGCCTCATCGCCGATGTCGATGCCATCGGCGAAGGCCGCTTCGAGTACGCGGCGGGAGCGCCGCACCAATACGGTGCGGGTCAGCAGCGTCCAGTCTGCGTCCGGGTCGTCGAGCCACCGCTCCAATGTGTCCCCAAGGACAGGCGCAAGCGCGCCGGGGGGCAAGAAGAGCCGCACAAGGGCTGAAATGTCGTGGCGGCCCATGCCGAGCGGCGTCGCAGTGACAAGCAGGAGGCCTGCGCCCTCGAACCCCTCCGCCAGCGCGCGGTAGCGAGCCGAATTGGCGTTTGTGAAGCGCTGAGCCTCGTCGACGATGGCCAGCCTGCACCCACCGATAGGAGGGCGTCGGGCGAGCGCCGCGTGACTCAGGAACTCCGCCTGCGGACACATCTGCGTCCACATCTCCCGAAGGTGAGCGGGCGCGATGACAGTCACCGGCCCGCGGCGGGCGGCAACCGCCGCGGCGAGATGGGTCTTGCCGAGGCCCACTTCATCCGCGAGCACCACGCCGCCATAGACATCCAGCGCGCGCTCTACCGCGGTGACGCCCGCGCGCTGGAACGCAGCCAGGCCCGGCGACCGGTCCGGCGTGCCGAACTCTGCGGCGAGGACCCGGGCGAGAAACGCACGCGCAGGCGTGCGTGCGTCGGGCGCCGGGGGCGTGCGTGCGTCGGGCGCCGGGGGCGTGCGTGCGTCGGGCGCCGGGGGCGTGCGTGCGTCGGGATGCGCAGACTGCCTCATGCGCTCGTCCCGGTCTTGCCCACGGGGGATCTGTCGTGCGTGCGGGTCCGGGCCTTCCGAGGGGCTCGCCTGCGCGGTCCAGGCAACTGGAGCTGCGCCACGGCGTGGTCGATGGCATCCTGGTCGATTTCCGCATTGTGCGCGGCCTCGGAGAGCGACAGGAGCCGGGCGATCTCCGGCCGTTGGGACACCTTGGTCCACCGATCGGCACCGGCGACGAAGGCCTCCCCCAGCAGTGGGGCCACCGGAAGAAGGCTCAGGACCCACGCGAAGTAGCGGCGGTAGCCGCCACTGGCTCGCTCCGCAATCTGGTCCACCCAGCGCCGCACCGGCGTGGAGTTCAGGAAGGCCGCGAGCAGCAGCGCCTGGGCCCGGCTGGGTACCGGGATGAAATAGACCGTGTTGAGAGGGACGACGTGGTTTCCGTCGACGGTTGGCGGCACCGCGACAGCCTGCAGGATGGGTCCGATGTCCCGCCACGCGACCTTATGTCCAAGGAGGTGCGAACCCGTGCGCAACACGCGCCAATACGGATCGGAAGGGCGCAGTCCCGGACGGCTTGCCAGGCGCGCCCGGAAGGGCTCGAGGTGTTCGGCGAGTTCGTCGGGGAGGTGCTTGAGCGGATCGGCGTTCACGGTGTCGTGGGTCCAGACCATCCGTCGGCTCGGCGTGAATCTGAACGGGGCGAGGTCTCCACCGCGCAGGACGTGGATCTCTGCGTTGGGAACGGTTTGGTCGGGGCCGAGCTCAAACGCCTCGTTGCATCCGGTCATGAAGCCACGTCGCAGGCGCACGCCCGGAACGGACGCCAGCGCAACGGCGTTGGGCGGCCGCGCCATCGACCCGCCGAGCAGCCAGGGTGCCCCCGTGTCCCCCGGGATGAGGGGCAGCGCGTCTGGCGGCAGGACCACGCCTGGACCCGAGAGGTCGTGGTGCACGCGGACGGGGACGGCGCCCACGCCGCGCGCAGCGACCAGCCCCATTGGGTACGTCGTCGCGCCTCGGAAGTAGTTGCTGCCGAGTTCGATGAGCGTGCGCGGCGGAGCGTGCGCGGCCAGCAGCCGGCGGATTCCGGCCCCATAGAGCGCGCGCCCAATTTTGCTGGGCACGAGCATCGAGACGACGCCGCCCCGGCGCAGCCAGCGCACACTCTGCTCCACAAAACAGACGCAGAGGTCCGGCTGGCTGCCAAAGCCCTTGGTGCTGGCGAGCAGACCCCCGGCGGTCCATGCGCAATTGCGCAGGCTCTCGAAGCCGCGGCGCAGCTGCTGGCGCGTGGTCGGCGGCACGTCGTGGATGCGCACCCAGGGTGGGTTGCCGACGATGAGGTGGAAGCCGCCCTCGCGGATCACGCCAGAGAATTGCACCGACGCGCTGAAAGCCGTGGACTCGCCCTCGTCTCGGGCGCGGTTGGCGAGCTCGGTGAGCCGTCCCTCCTCGCGCCGCAGCCGATCGAGCTCATCGCGGATCTTGGGGGCCGGGACGGGTTGCCCAAACAGGTCCTTGCTGTCGAGTACAGTCTCCAGCGTCTGCCTGGCGTGGGCGTTGCGTTCCAATGCCCGGTGCAGAAGTCGACCGGAGAGCTGGTGGTGGGCGTCGTACAGGCGCCGGCGGGCCTGCGCCTTGTCCCGCGCACCCGCGGAGGCGTAGTCGGAGACCAGGGCCGTGACGGCCCGAAGTTCCTCGGAGAGCGCCTGGAAATCGCCGCCCTGGGTACACCAATCCAGGGGCGAGAGCAGCGCGTCACCCTGGGCAATCTTGTGGTCCAGGTTGGGCAGCGGTTCGACGCCGGTTCCCGCCGGCGTTCCGTCCAGAATGCTCAGCCACAACCGCAGCTCGCAGAGGTGGACTGCCATGGCGCTGCGGTCGATGCCATGCAGGTTTCTCTGGACGATGCCCCGGCGGAATGAAGGCGCGTCCCGGCCCGGATTGCACCGTCTCCAGAGTCCGACGTGCGCGCGCTCCAGAGCGTGCAGTGTGCCGAGCAGGAACGCGCCGGATCCACACGCGGGGTCCAGCACCGCCACGTCCCCGAGGCGCGCGTGGATGTCGGCAGCGCGAAGGGGTGACAGGCGCGTCGCGTCACCGTCGAGGACCCCGCGAACGGTCTCGGGCGCCAGGTCCCAGCTGCCCAACAGCTCCTCCAGGCCCTCGCGCACCATGCGGTCAACGAGGGCGCGCGGTGTGTAGAACGTCCCGGACTTCCCCCGCGATTGTGCGTCCATGAGGGACTCGAACACGCGCCCGAGCATCTGCGGGTCGACGCCCGCGCTCGCACCGTCCTCGCTGGTCGTGAAGCTGTAGCGTTCCAGGAGATGGACGAAGACGGCGTCGATGGCGTCGTCATCGATGGTGAGATCTGGGTGCGCGCGCTCCAGGGCCGACGGCTCGAAGAGTCCCCCGTTGAGGTACGGGATCTGGACACCAAAGCGGCCAACATCGCACTCCGCCCGCTGCGGCTCCGGGGTGTTCAGAAGTCGGAAGAACAGTGGCTTCAGAAGGTCTTCGTAGAGACGGTCGCCGCGCATCCGGCACGCCTCGACCCGGGTGCGCAGGAAGTCCTGCTGACCGCCCAGGTACCCCTTGCGCTGCACGAAGTAGAGGAAGAGCAGGCGGTTGAGAGTCACGAGCGCCACGGTCTCCCGGTCGGACGTGTCGAGGTCGGCGCCTCTGACGCCGAAGCCCAGTGCGGCATGCGCATCGCGGAAGGCGGCAAAGAAGGAGTCGCTGACGTGGCGCAGGTCCAGGTCGTCCGCGAGCCTGGATGTGAGCGTCTCTGCGTCCGCGTCCGAGGGCAGAAGGGCAAGTCGTTGCAATCGCTCTGCGTCCAATTGGGTCGTTCGGCCGCGAAGCAGCGAGAGATTCCGCAGGCCAGGGCGGTCTGAGCGACCGTCCGGATAGGGCAACGTGGCGGCGAAAGTCTCTGGGTCCAGCGCGATCAGCAGGCCGCGGAAGGCGCGGTTGGTTCTCCACAACCGCCCAGCCCATCGCGCCTGCCAGCGACACAAGCCCTCCGGGACCACGTGGTCGAACTGCGCCAGCAAAATCTGAAACCCATCGTCCTTCGGATGGTGTCCCACCAGGTCCAGGGAGCACCCGTCCTGGGGCTCCAGCGCCCAGCGCATGCCGTGAACAGGGGGGACGGTCACCGGGGCGACTTCGTAGCCATTGCGCCGCAGCCAGCTACACAGGTCCCGCAGGCTCACGGCGGGGTCAGGAGTCCAAAACATCATTCATCTCCGGCAAGCGGGCGGATGCCCAGTCGTTTGCTGGAGTTGTCGGGCGCACGGCAGCGGTGTTGCGTGTTTCTGGTGAGAAAAGATACAGGCGCCGTCACTGACGGTGTTTGTTGGGTGTCCTCAAAAAAATATTCGGCGCGACGTCCCCTTCCGCAACCGTCAGCCTCTACCCAGTACAACCCTTTCTCAGAGGAAAACGGATGAACCAGCAGACTCGACAAGGCGCTTTGGTGATTGCAATTGGTATCCTGGCTGTACTGTTGCCCGCGTGTGACGGCGGTGAACCGGCCGAGCCCATTGAGCCCGAACACGAGGCCGCTCAGCAGAGTCTCGAGCCCGCCGAGAACCTCCCGCCGGCGGCGTGCGGTCAGGCGCAGGCTTTGCCTCCTGGCGCCGATGTGGTCGCGACGGCGCGGGGAACGCTGGTGGCCGACTATATGGAGGAGGACCCGCAGCTGCGGATCTCGTCGGCCGGCTCGACGGAGTATTCGTGCAACTGCACCGGGGAAGGGGGCGGTACCTGTTATCCGAAACTGGTCGGGTCCGACGTGGTCTGCGTCTCCATGAGCTGCACTTCGTGTTCGCTGGTGACTACGTCCGTCTCCCGCTTCACCGCGCTCGAGCGCGCCACCGCAGCCTGCGGCGAGGAATACGGCGAGGAGAACGAGCGGCTCGTCGCGCGGCGCGTGTCTCAGGTGCGGCAGTGGCAGGAGCGGTTCCGCGTGCCCGAGATGGTGTACTCACGTGGCAACGCCGACGCCACCGCGCCTCGGGGCACCAAGCTGGTCGTGGAGCTCGTGGGCACCGCGCGGGTCGTGTACGCCGCGCCCGAGCGATTCTTTGACGCGCAGACAGGGGAGCTGCTGCGGGCCGTCGGTCCCGCCAACGACTCCGGCCACCTCCTGCTTCAGGCCGCCGGCGGCGGCAAGGCCAAATGTTTCTGTGACGGCGACGGCAGCTGCTCCTTCACGATGGACGGGGTCTGCGCCGGCACCTGCGGTCGTGACGGCGCGGCCCGAGGCTGCGTAATCAAGACGCGGGGTGTCCGCACACGTGACGGCCGAGCGGCCAAGATCAACCTGGCGGACCCCTACCGGGGACGTTAACTCACCGCGACTGGTCTCCAGCGCGAGGCGCGGCCCGCTATCGGCGCGCCTCGCTTTGGATCGCCAGTCCTTCGGACGATTTCTGCAACGTGCGATCCCACCGCCCGTGAACCCCTCCGAGACGATGGAGGGGCCATGTCCGAACGTCACCGCCCGCACCAGCAGCGGGCACTGAGAATCCTGCAGCTTGCCGACCCTGAGGTCACCGTCGTTCCCGAGGTCGCGGTTCCGCAGGCGAGTTTCCACATCGACGCGATTCTGCGGGTTGGTAATGCATCCACGGCGTGGGGCCCACTTCGGGAGCTTGTGGACCGGCGCGAGGTCGTTCTGGAACACTACCGGCGTACACCGACGTTGCGACACCTGTTCAATGCCGTCGCCAAACACGCCGAACGTGGGCATGACTGGGTCAAACGAGAAAAGTCGCCCACTGGGCGGCCGCCCCTCCTCCTTCTTCTGTCGGGAGGGCGGCCCCGTCTGCTGCTGCGTTTCTTTCGCGAATTGCTGCCGTGGCAACTGGACGGAATCTACCGCGCCGCCCGGTCGACAGGGGACATCGTCCTCATCGACACGTTGCATCTGGAGCCCGTGACCGGGGCCTCGATTTTTCGAATGACCGCTACACCTCGGACTGCAGCCACGGCCGCGGCCAACTGCGCACAGTTGCTCGCCGACGCCAGCGTGCCTACGCTGGCAAAGCATCAGATCATGGAGTTCATCATGACCGCAGCACACGACGAGTTCCTCAGCCCCGAGACCAAACGTCAGATCCGACTCTTTCACGAGGGCCGAGAGATCGGGCGACGGGAAGGACTCGAGGAAGGGCTCGCAGAAGGGCGCGAGGAAGGGCGCGAGGAAGGGCGCGAGGAAGGGCGCGAGGAAGGGGCTCGGGTGGCCCTGATGAACCTCGCGCGGGAGGTCGCTCCCGACCACCTCGAGGAGTTGGGGGCCGTGGAAGATCTGGGTGAGCTCCAAGCTCGACTCATCGCCCTCTCGTCCCCGCGCTGATGGCCAGACCCGCCGCGTTCGGCGCACCGCGTTGTGTGTCGCGGCGCCGTGCGCATCATGGAGCGGTCAGCGTAGGATCGTCTCACAACTGACGGCGTTTTCGACTCTGATACACACGTCGTCGCCACCCTTGCCGTCGGCAGTGTCGAAGCCCCGCCCGCCGTCGAGCTGATCGGGTAGCGCACCTCCCGACAAGACGTCGTCGCCGTTGCCCCCGTAGAACTCTACGCCTCCGGCGGCCGCGGTCATTTCGTCGTTCCCGCCGCCGCCCCAGGCCACCGCGTTGTCCGTGCGAATGATGTCGTCGCCGGGGCCGCCGCGGACGATGTGCTCGCCGCGGCTGTCCCCCAGAAACACATCATCTCCGGCGCCTAGCCATGTCGTGACGTCGGCGTCAGAGCTGGTCACGTGGTCATTGCCCGAGCCGGCCCAGACCAGGTTGTCGATGCCCTCCAGGGGGCCCACGACGATGGTGTCATCACCGCCTCCGCCGTAGACGCGGTTGTGGCTGCCACGGATGTTGAGAGAATCATTGCCCGTGCCGGCCCATACCGTGCCCTGGCCAAGATACCGATCATCGCCGGCGCCGAGTCGGACCCGACCCCCGCGGTTGCCCTCTACCACATCGTCCCCACCGCGTACGCAAACGACGTCATCCGCGTCGATGTTGGACACAAAATCCCGCCCGTTCGTCCCCACCACCACGTCGGGCCCGGAGGTTCCGGACAGCCGCCCGGCATACGACTGCCCGTCCTGGGCGCCGCCAACGACGCGCCCATGGTGCACGTAGATCGTCGGAGGCAATCCAAAGCAGCGGTAGCCGGCCCGCAGGGCGGTGCGCGCCACCTTATGGTTCTCCTGTTCGTCACCGCACCCCGTCACAGGCAAGGCAAGGACCATCGCCAAGCACCACACCCCGACCTTCACGTTCCTCGTCATCATTCTCAGACCTCGCTGTGCTGCGCCGCCCACCGGGCCGGCTTTGATGTTGGCCTTCTCGGCAACATAGCAAGATATGCCCCGGGTGGCAATAAATGTGATTGACAAAGTTTGCCGTCATAGGCATGTCCTGTTGTACGGGTCCACCCCACAGGAGAGTTCAGATGCTGAAAACCAAGGTCTTGTTCTGCTTGTTTGTCGCGCCCGTGGTGCTGCTGAGTGGCTGCGCTGACGATGGCGCGGAGGGCACTCCAATGTTCGCGCCCACGCGGACGACCAGCGACGCAATCACCAACGGAGAGCCTCACCGAGTGCCCTGGGTTGCGCCGTTGGTCATCAGCGACTCGCAGCTGTGCACCGCCGTAGTCGTTGCGCCCAATGTGTTGATGACGGCGGCGCATTGTGTCGCGGACGCGGTGCCAGCCGATGTCGTGACGTTCACTCCCAATGGAGAACGCACCGCGACCCGCATCGTCGTTCACCCGGGCTACCAGGACCGAGCGGAACTGGCGCTCGACTCCAGCCGCTCGATTCCGTTCGTGTCCACCGACCCTGACATCGCGCTCGTCGGCTTCTCCCAGAGTCTTGGGAGCATCTCGGTCGGAATCTCTTCCGCAGCGCCGGCTGCGGGTTCCGAGCTCGAGATGATTGGATTCGGCGAGAACGAACTGGGGGAGATCGGCAGCCGTCGCGGGACCGCGCTGATCGCCGGATATGGCCCCAGTGTAAACGCGCGGGTTGATACGCCCGAAGCCACCGGCATCGTCATCAGCCGTCCCTTTCTGGATGGGCAGCGCGGCCTGCAGGCGCATTGCTTCGGCGACAGTGGCGGTCCGCTCTTCGATGACAATGGCGATGTTCTGGGCATCATCTCTGGCGGACTTCCCAGCTCTGATCTGTGCGAGGAAGACACCAGCCAGACGTTTACGCGGGTAGACGCCTTTCGGGGATGGGTGGACAGCACCATCGCGGACCTGCGTCGTGACCTGCCGCCCGTCTGGCAGAACCCGGTCCACCGCTACGACGTGAACGACGACGGCGCCCTCACGGGGCAGGACGCGCTCATGGTCATTCTCTTTATTGAGAATCACGGCGCGCATCTGGTGGTAGGCGTAGACCCGGAGCCGCCGCTGATCCCGTATATCGACGTCAACGGCAGCGGCACCATCACGCCGTTGGACGCCCTGATGGTCATCCGTGACTTGTACACGAATGGCACCCGCGCTCTGCCCAACGCGCTTCCGCTGGCCCACGTCGCGCCGGCGATCTCAGGAAGCGATGCCACCGCTTACGATGGCGGCGACCCCAGCGCCGTGCACCAGGCCTACGCGCCCTATTTGCGCGACATCGACGCGCAACGCGGTTTTTCCTCCCACCACGACTTTGCCAACTGGGGTGGGCGCAACGAGCGGTGGCTTTCCGGTGCTGCGGGCTGGCACTTTGTGGTCCCCGACGGGCGCCTGTACCGCTGGAGTGGCCGTTTGCCCTCGGGCGAGGTGACCGGGGACCTCGTGGCCGTGCTGCTTCCCGAACACTATGACAACCCCCAATTGATTGTATCTCCACCCGCGGACCCCGGGCAGGACGTGGCGCGAGCCCTCGACTGCAGCCAGAACTTTCGCTACGTGGGCAACTGGTACACCAACTACACCGGCCGCGGTGAGAAGTGGTTCTATGGGACGGCCGGGTGGCACTACATCCTTCCCGACGGAACCGTCCAGCACTACGCGAACGGCATAATCGCGACGCTCTCGCCGCAAGTACATCAGAATCCGCTGCTGCTGGTCAACGCCTGCCAATGACGGCACGCCACCACGCCACGTCGGCGCGCCGACGTGCGCCGATGATGTCGCCGCACCGTTAGCCATCCCGTGTGCCCATTTGCCACACGTGGCGAGTTTTGCGACCCTCAGGGACGCTGTTTGATTGCGAATGCCCCGAGTGGCATATATTGCAGATGGGGAAACTCCACACAGATGATTGGATCACGCCAGATCTGGGTTCCACAGCGCCTGTCGGACGCGCGGCGAGGCGCGACCTGCCGTGACCGAACCCGACCCACAAGAGTTCTCCCGCCGGGTTGTCTACTCGCTCCTGCGACCGGCGGTGAGGCTGTCCAAGGTGGCGGGCCTGAGCATGGAGGAATTGTCCAGCCTCGTCCGCTTGGCGTACTACCAGGAGCTCCGAGGGGACGGGCTGACGCTGCAAGACACCGCGTCCTTTCTGGACCTCAGCATGCGGTCGGTGGCCCGCCTCTCGAAGCTGCTCAAGACCAACTTCTTTGCACCGGACCGCGCACACGAGCTGCCGCGCCGGATCGAGTTCGCCCTTTGGTACGAGCCTCTGAGCCTCGTCCGAATTGCGCGAGAACTCTCCGGCGCGACCAAGAGGGACGTCGAGGAGGCCGTGCAGACGCTGCTTCTCGAGGGGCGCATCACCGAGAACAAGGGGCGCACGACGACCTACGGCATCGCGCGGACCGCGTCGCGCATCGTGCGAGAGGGCTGGGTTCCGCGCATCGGTGCCTTGAACAGCCTGTCGTCCAACATCGCGTCGGTCGTGTACACCCGGTTCTTCAGCGGCGTAACAGATTCCTTCGCCCGCACTCTGAGCTTGCGGGTTCGGGAGAAGGATCTACCCGAACTCCGAAGGCTGTACGACGACGTGATCTGGCCCACACTCGAGGCACTGGACGCCCAGACTACCGACGATCAGGGCGATCCGCGCCTGCAATTCAGCGTCCTCTGGGCACCCTACGAGGCAGTGCCCGGTGTCGATGCGGCGGGACTTCACAGCGATGAGGACAACTAAGAAATGGGCCAGCGCCGCGGTGTGCCTCGGGGCGCTCCTCGCGCTGACAGGTTGTAGCCAACGCACAGCGCAGTCTCCTGGTGCCTCGCTGGACTGCCAGCCTGGCGATCGACTCGCGCACGATGGCCTCAACTTCTGTCTCTATCCGGTGGCCATCATCGAAGAGGGCTTCCGCTGCTCGGACCTCGTGCCCCACCGGTTTGACTTCCTGCGTACCGTAGTCTGCTCGCCGGTGACGCCGCTGCCACCGGACGTAGCCGGGCTGTTTGGCGATGAGATTGACGACCACGATGCTTCCGAGGACGCGCCAGAGCGGGACGCGGAGTCAGACGCGCCCGGGGACGCAACGGATGATGTGGCGGAGGACACGCCTGACGATGCCGACGACACAGCGTCCGATACAGCGGACGCAGGCGACGCAGCACAGGACACGCCGGACGCCGACGCCGGCATCGCGCCCTGGATCATCAACGGTTGTGTCATCGAGCCGGACACGGTCTGCATCGGCGCACACCTGGCCGGCGAGTCTCTGCTGGACGCGCCCCTGGACGGCGCCAACCTCCAGGGTGCCAATCTGTCTGGGACCGACCTGACGCGCGCATCGCTGGTCGGGGCCGACCTACGCGGCGCGGCGCTCGATGGGGCGACCCTCACTGGGGCAGACCTGAGCGGTGCCAACCTCAGCGGAGCGGCGCTCAAGGGCGCGACGCTGGACACTGTCCGCTTGCGCGATGCCGTCGCAGTCGGCGCAGACTTGTCCGATGTTCGGGGCAGCCAGGCGGTGCTGGTCAACGTGGATCTCACCGAGGCCGCCCTTCGACGGATCGATCTGAGCGACGCGACACTCCAGGGCGTCATTCTGAACTCCGCCGATCTCTCCGGAGCCAACCTCCGGGGCGCGACGATCTCAGACACCATGGCGCCGTTCTCCATCATCGAGGAAGGGTTCATGGAGGGCGCGGAGATGACCAATGTCGATCTGTCCACGTCACTGCTCGTCGGCGCCGACCTCTCCGGCGCGCAGCTGAACACCGTGAACCTGAGCAACGCGAA
Source organism: uncultured Pseudomonadota bacterium (assembly GCA_937890335.1). Classification (GTDB taxonomy): domain Bacteria; phylum Myxococcota_A; class Bradymonadia; order Bradymonadales; genus CALBXO01. Next base: position 15,686 of record CALBXO010000701.1, read on the forward strand.
GCTGGTCATCACCAATCTCACGGACGCTCAACTCAGCGACACCGATCTGGGCTCCGCATACCTGCGTGGTGTGATTTGTCCAGACGGCTCCGACAGCGCGGAGAATCAACAGACATGTCCATGACACCTGGTTCTCAAAAGCGTGATCGCGTGAGGTGGTCGGCCAGGGCAGGCCTGCTGCTTATGATTGGGCTGTCTCAGGCAGCCGGCTGTGCCGACGTTGACCCGGACGAGCCCACCTTCAATACCAGCGCCATTGCACTCCATGCTGACGTGCGCTGCTTTGGAATCCCGCCGACGATCTACGTCCAGGACGGCGTGGTGGTGGGCGGTCCGCTCGACGGACAAGCCTACGAGGGGCGGCTGGAGGCGTCCGACGACCACGACGTCATCCTCGGCACCGACGAACACGACCTCATCGCCCGCGGCCAGGACGATCTGATCTGTACCCTTGGTGGCGACGACACGGTGGATCCATGCGACGGCTGTTCCGTGGACCTGGGGCCCGGCGACGACGGGATCTACGGCCATGCTGCGCTGATCTACGGCGGGCCCGGCGACGACTACTTCAACATCCTCGGCGTCGGCGCCACAATCTACGGCGGGGACGGCGCGGACCGACTGATCATGCGAGCGGGGGACGTGGTGTTCTACGGCGGCAACGACGATGACACTGTCCTCCGCCAGGACTTCGCCGAATCCACGATCCAGGCGTTTCTTGGGCCGGGCAATGACACCTATCGGGACGACGCCCGCGTCATCGGGAACGCAAGAGTCTATGGTGGCCCAGGCAATGACGACATCCTCGTGTCCGGTGATGGCATCGCCTTCGGTGGAGACGGAGACGACCTTCTGCACACCAACTTCGACGCTGGGGCGCCAGTCGCCCTCGTGGGCGGCCCAGGCGACGACGAGCTGCGCGGATCCGTGCGCTCCAATCACCTGGACGGCGGCCCCGGCCACGACGTGATCATCGCCTACGATGGCGACGGAGATGGCGAAGAGGATTTCTGCATCCGCGGCGAGGATGTCACCGGCTGCGAAGTCACGATTCCCTGACAGAGCGCTCTGGGCGCCTGTGCCACCACGGCTCCCTGGCGGTGTCCTGCGGGCTGATGCCTGCCACGATGGCTCCTTGGCAGCGGCCAGGCGGGCTGGCGACTCCTTCACACACTGGGCGACGCCTACCACGCGAGCGTGAGTTGGGCGGTTCCGCGGACTGGCCGGCTGGCCTTGGATTCTACGGCTGAGCCGTCCTCATCGCCCTCCGCGAGAGTGCGCAGAGGAGCGCCGCGTGTGCACCCATTGACAATATATGCCAACATAGGCAAATTTTGTTAAGTGGGATCGAGAGCTCGGCGCGACTTTGTGAGTCAGCCAGAGAAGCGGGCACGTGTTCACGGTTCGGGTCCGCCCGAAACTTCGTGGTCGAAAAAAGACGAGACGGGGCCTGGTTGGAGGAGATCGTGAGAGAGTGGAAACACAGAGTCCTGTTGTTGTGCCTGGTTGCCGTCGGGTGCAGTGACGGCCAGCTCGGCGCGCAGATGCCCAGCAAACTCGATGTCGGAGTCGACGTCGCCCTGCCCGACGGCGCGTCACCTCCCGACGCCCAGGCCGACCCGTGCGACGAGTTCGTGCCTGCGTGCGCGTCAGCGACAGCCGAGCGGGTCTGTGCCAACGGAATTGAGGCCGACAGTACCTGCCAGGAGGGGCAGAGTTGTGACCCACAGATCGGTCGCTGTGTGGACTGGCTGTGCGAGCCCGCTTCCGCCGTCTGCAGCCAGGGCGACGCCCGGCGATGTGCAGACGATGGCCTCTCGCAGGTGACCGAGACCTGCCCCGAGGACGCCAGATGTCTCACCGGGACCTGCGTACCCAACCGCTGTGAGCCCGGATCCAGAACCTGCGCCACGGCCGACCGCGTGGTCGTGTGCGACGACGACGGGCAGCCGTCGCAGATCGAGGAGTGCGGCGCTGCGTCCACCTGCCGGGGCGGCGAGTGCCTGTCTGTGTGTGAGATTGCAGCCGCTGCCCCGAGCAACACCGGCTGCCACTTCTGGGTGTTCGACCCCGACCAGGGCGCCACGAGCCAAGGCGCGGACCTGCCCAGGGCCGCCGTTGCCGTTCACAATCCGGGGACCGTGGACATCACCGTCCTGTTGGAGACGGCCGACGGAACCACGATCCAGGCCATCGCGGTTCCGGCCGGCGAACACGCGACCGCCGAGCTGCCCCGAGATAACGTGGAGGCCTCACGAATCCAATCCAGCGGCGTTCGCATGCGCGCCCTGCGCCCCTTCAACGCGTACCTCTTCAACCCGCACTTCCGGCGCGGTCTGGCCACGGCCGACGCCACGATGCTGCTCCCGACGCTCGCCCTTGGCGTCCACTATGTCGTTGCGGGGTGGCCCAGCCAGGGCACAGCGAGGCGGTCCTACGTCACCGTGGTGGCGGATCGGGCCACGCGCGTCACTGTGCGACCGTCGGCGCGGGTCCTGGGCGGGCTTGAGATGACCGACGGCTCCGGGACGGCCCTCGAGCGCATTGTCCGCGCCAGACCGGACGTGCCCATCACACGCACACTCCAACCCGGGGACATCTGGCAGCTCGCAGCCGGGCGCAATGCGGATCTCACGGGTACCGTCATTGGCGCGGACGAGCCCGTTGCCGTTTTCACCGGGGCGCGCTGTGCGGACGTCCCGATTGGCGTGGACGACTGCGACCATCTCTTCACGCAACTGCCGCCCGTCGAGTCGCTCGGCTTCAGGTACATCCTTGGCGCGACAGCGCCCCGCCAGAGCGCAAGCAGCATCCAGCGGATTGTGGCGGCGTTCGACGGCACCGAGGTCACTGCAGACTCCGAGGTCCCGGGCTTGCCTGTCACTCTGGGGGTGGGCGAATCGTTCGACCTGGTCTCCTCCGAACCGGTCGCGGTCCAGCTCTCCCGGGGGGGATTGGTGGTCGAGTATCTTGAGGGGGGCGAACGGGACGGGGATCCCGCGCTGACATGGCTGCCGCCCATCGACCAGTTCCGGGCAGCGTACCAGCTGCTCGCTCCAGATGGTTTTCGGCGCACGGTGTTGACGCTTTTGCGCCCCATGGCCGCCGAGACATCGCTGGACGGTGTGGCGGTGGACGGGGAATGGTTGGACGCCGGTGGGGGGATCGAGGTCGTGCACGTGGAGGTGCAGCCGGGCGTCCACGAAGTCTCAGGGGCCCAGCCTGTGGGTGTGATTGTCACCGCTCTCGATGACGATGTTGCCTTCAGCTACCTGGGCGGAGTCGAGCTGCGCAAGCTCCGCGGCGCCGAGCCCGGCTGGGACCCTGGAGTCTGCCCGAATCGCGAGGACCGGGTCGGAGACCGCTGTGACACAGGCGTCGACGGCCTGTGTGCCAGAGGAAGATTGGTCTGTGAGCCGAATCGGGCGTGCGCGCCCCTCTACGTTGCGCGGGCGGAGATCTGCGACGGATTCGACGACGACTGCGACGGCGAGGTGGACGAGGGCTGCGAGGGGGCGCCGACGTTCGACCCGTCACCGGCCGGGATTGTGGTTGTGACGGAGGGCGATGAGGTCGAGCTTCAGTCGGGCGCGCAAGGCTGGGACTCCATCGCATGGGACATCGACGGTGAGCCGACAGTTGTTCAGGACACCGTCGTGCGCTGGACCCCGTTGGCGCACGAGCAGGGTCCGCACGTAGTCCGTGTCACTGCCCAACGCGGCCCACAGGTCGCCACGCTGGAATGGGCTGTTTTGGTGCTGGACGATCCACGCGACGGGCGACCCGTGATCTGGGGATCCGTGACGGATCAATTCGGGCGCATCTATCCCGGGGAGGAGGTGTACGGTGCCGGACCGCAGACGCTCGTGACGGACTTCCGTGGCGTCTACGCCGCCCACGTCGAACCGCGTCGCCACCAGGTGGGCCTGGACAACCTCAACGGGCGCAACGACCAGCTGCCCTACGGCCTCTACGACGCAGCGGGAGAAGTCGCGGTCTTCGACGACGACGTGCGGGTCAACATTCAGATGCAGCTCACGAACCTGAGCGGCCGCGTGCTGGGCCCGGAGGGCATGCCGTTGCCCGACGCTGCCATGACGTTCGAATCCAGCGATGGCTTTGGCTGGCGACAGGAAGTCACGACCGACGAGAACGGCGAGTACCGGACCGTACTCTGGCGTGGTACGTGGAGCGTCGTCGTCGAGCCGCACGGGCGGTTTAACCTGCCCGATCTGACCGGCCTGCAGTTGACGGCAGCGCTAGAGGAGCAGGAATTCGACATTGCCTACGACCCGGTGGACTCGGTCACAATCCGGCTGATCACACAGGACGACGTTGCCATCTCGGGCGCGACCGTGCACTTCATCGTGGACAGACGCTACGTCGGGATCGCGCGGACGGATGTCTCCGGCGTGGCGAACACCAATCTCGACGCCGGCGTCTACAAGGTGGAAGCCGTCTTAGGGCCCGGGCGTCCAGAGGGCATCGGGGCCGGGGCGAAGGTCCTGGAGACAGACCTGGTCCTGGCGGGGCCGTACGACCAGACCTACGTGATCGCCAACTGGCCCGTGGAGGGCTCGGTCACCTCGCCGTTTGGTCCCGTGGTGGGTGCCACCGTGAGCTTCCTGGACATCGGCGACGGCTCCTGTGGAAGCTGCGGCGGCTCGTCGCGGACCGATGGACAGGGGCGGTACGCGCACCCGCTCCTGGAGGGGAACTACCAGGTGCGGATCGAGCCCACGGATCGCTCTGTACTGCCCTTGACGCTCTGGCGCACCTACCCCGTGGACCAGGCGTCGGAGTTTGACTTCCACATTGGACCCCTGGCGAGGCTGATGGGCAACGTCACGGACCAGCGCGGCCGCGGCGTGCCCGCGACCCTGTACCCCAACTGGCCCATCGATCAGGCCTTTCGCACGGACGACCTGGGCTCGTTTTCGATCGTGCTTCTTCCGCACGACTATGCCTTTCGTGTCGAGAGCCTGCCCACCCCTGGGTTGCCGAGATTCAATGCCCCGCGGCTGCTGACGATCGACGTGGTTGCGGGCACCACAGCGGCAGACGTGGTCGTGCCAATGACCCGCGTCAGCGGAGTTGTAGAAGACATTCGGGGCGACCCGCTACCAAACGCGGTGGTGGAGTTTCTGCGGCGGGAGCCGTACTCGTGCAGCAACCAAACGACAACCGACGCCGAGGGCCACTATTCGCTCCTCGTCTGTCCGGGCACAAACCGTGGGACCGCCACTGCGCCGGAGCCCAACGGGACCGTCGGCACTGGCGCCGTTGAGGTCGTGGGCGACGAATTCACCCAGAACATCGCGTATTGAGCGACGCCGGCACGGCCTCTCTGTCCGATGTCCACGCGCCCACCAGGGCTCCGTTGGGCACAGGTGGGCGGTCAAGTGGGAGAAGATCAGTGCTGTGGTGGAGGGCGAGCCGGTGTCGCAACCGGAGGGACAGAGCCTCTGCCCTGCCACCGTGGTCGTGTCGCACGTTGCCGCGCTGCATGTCGGCACCCACGCGATCAAGATTGGACCCGCGCAGTTGGACAGCGTCGCACTGGTCTTTGAGCAGCTCGACACGGCGGACGAGTAGGGTAGCCCGCCGGCGGCTTCGCTTGTAACACGCCTAACCGGCGGACCGGGTTCTATCGGCGCATCCAGAAACGCCAGACCGTGGGCTCGGCTCCGCGCACATGGCAGTTGCAGCTTGAGGAGCTGGTGTCGTGGTCAAAGCCGCCGTCGTCGCCCGCGTCGCCCGCGTCGGGTTCGGGTCCCGCGTCAGGGCCGGGGTCGGGCTCGTTCTCGAATGTGCAGTCCACCGTGCAGCCTCTGGCTGGCGCCTGGTCTCCCTCGTCGCACTCCTCACCCCGCTCGATGCGCCCGTTGCCGCAGACGGTAGCTTCCAGCTGGCACGTCTCTCCGCACCCGTCTCCCTCGATCCTCCCGCCGTCGTCGCACTGCTCGCCGGGGTCCAGGACGCCGTTGCCGCAGGTCTCGCGGAGGTCGGCGGTGTCTGGGTCCTCGAGCTGGCACTGGGCGTCGCAGCCGTCGCCGGCCTCGCTGTTGCCGTCGTCGCACTGCTCGCCCAGCTGTTGGTTGCCGTCGCCGCAATCCGAGGGCTCCTGGCGGCAGTCCGCGTCGCAGCCATCGCCGGTCTCCGTGTTGCCGTCGTCGCATCCCTCGCCGCGCTGCTGGATGCCGTCGCCGCAGCCTTCGGGTGTGCAGACCCTCGAGCAACCATCGCCGTCGTCCGTGTTGCCGTCGTCGCATCCCTCGCCGGGGCCCACCTGACCGTCGCCGCAGGCGTCGATGTCCTCAAGCTGGCAGAAGCCGTCGCACCCGTCGCCGTTGTCCGTATTGCCGTCGTCGCACTGCTCACCGCGGCCCAGCGAGCCGTCGCCGCAAGCGTCGGCGTTCTCCAGGAGACAGTCCTTGTTGCAGCCGTCGCCGTCGGCGTTGTTGCCGTCGTCGCACTGCTCGTCGGGGCCCGGCCTCCCGTCTCCGCAGAACTCGCCCAGGCAGTCGGGGGCGCAGCCGTCCCCCTCCTCCTGGTTGCCGTCGTCGCACTCCTCGTCGGGCCCCGGCGCGCCGTCACCACACACGTCTACGACGCACAGCGTGCACCCATCCGCGGGGGTGTCGTTTCCGTCGTCGCACGCCTCCACGCCATCCTGAACCAGGCCGTCACCGCAGCGCGCGTTCCGACATGCCGTCGTACAGGCACCCTCGTCATCGAGCTCGGGGAGGTCGCACTCCTCACCGGGCTGTTGCACGCCGTCGCCGCAGACCTCAACGACACACTCGGCGTCGCAGCCGTCCAGCGCGTCCGTGTTGCCGTCGTCGCAGGCCTCGCCGACTTGTAGAATCCCGTCACCACAGGCTTCGATCTGGCACAGCGCGGTGCACCCATCGCCGTCGTCCGTGTTGCCGTCGTCACAGGTTTCCCCCTCGTCGATGTCGTTGTCGCCGCACTCCACCAGGTTCACCAGGAGGCACTCGACACAGGTCGGGCTGACCTCGTCGCACTGCTCGCCGCCGCCGTACCAGACGATGCCGTCGCCGCACCGTGCGCTGGTACATGCGTTGGTGCACTCGTCGTGGGGGTTCATATTGCCGTCGTCGCATTGCTCGGCCTCCCCCTCGGTGCCGGGTCCCGTCATCCCGTTGAGCTCCCCGCGTGCGGTGTCGGTGGTGGGTCGTTCGCCGGGGTTGCGCCGGGTGAAGACCGCGTCGCCCGAGAAACGCAGCGTGCCCAGCAAAGGGAGGCCGTCGTCGTCCGCGTCGTAGCGGAAACCGCCAAAAAGAGACAGGTCCAGGGTCTCCTCGGGGCTCTGAAAGTGCAGGCCGGTCAATGACAGCTGAACCTCGTCTACCGCGGCCCGAATTCGTAGCTCGGAGCCGTCGAATTGTTGTCCGAGGGCGACCGCCAGGGGGTGACCCGTCAACGAGACGGCGGCCGGCGGGGTGTCTGCCTGGATGTACGAGCCGGGCACCCGCTCGTCGGTGGGCACGTCAAAGCCGACAGTGAGTTCCAGCGGTACTCCGAGGAGGTCGTTGAACGCGCCCGTCTCGCTGCGCTCGAGGGTTGTGACGCGGATGCTCCCGGTCAGGCAGTACTGCCGACCCGCGCAGACGCCGCCGCACTCCTGCACCTCTGGGTCGCACATGGTCTGCACGTAGCCGTCGCCGCAGCGCGCCTCTGCGCAGGTAGCAAGGCAGGCGTCGGAGTTGTCATCGTTGCCGTCGTCGCAGGCTTCGTTCTGCTGCTGGATTCCGTCACCGCAGACCTCCGCGCGGCAGCCGCCCGAGCAGCCGTCGTTGTCCTCCGTGTTACCGTCGTCGCAGGTCTCGTCGCCGACCACCCGTCCGTCGCCGCAGACCTCGCGCCGGCAGTCCCCTCCGCATCCGTCGCCGCCGTCGGTGTTGCCGTCATCGCACTCCTCGCCCACCTCGAGCTGGAGATTACCGCACTGGGGGTTGAGCACGCCGTACAGGCCCTTGCACGCCTGCAGAAGCGCGAGCGTCTCTGCCTGGGCAACGCCGCTGGAGGTGGCCCGCGCCCCGGCCCAGCAAAACGCCACTTTGCGTCGCTCGCCTGGAAACATCGGCGCGGGGTGGATCAACGAGACGGCGCCCTGCTTCTCACTCTTGCCGTTGGCGTCGTCGTGGTCACCGCTCACGTCGGGGTGCCAGAGGAAGAACTTGATGCGGTTCTCCTCGGTCCGGGAGCTGCCGTACTGGGCCAGCGAGAAGTTCTTGTCGAGGTTCCAGTTTGCGAAGAGCCACCCGTCCGGACTTGGCAGGACCGGGCTCGAGCCAAACCAGTAGTGCTGCACAGGCTCCTCGTAGGGCAGGTCGTCATAGACCATGACGGTGCTGCTGGCGGGGTCGAAGAACGTCGCGGTGTCGTAGGAGGCGGGGGGCACGTCAAAGTCGTTGAGCATGGCCACCTGGACCATGGGCAGGACGCGCTGTGTGTCGTTGACGATGGTGTACTCGACGAGGGCGGCGTTGTTGCCG